>DATCWW010000460.1:0-2755 GCA_036566145.1 Gemmatimonadales bacterium | reverse complement strand
AGCCGTGGGTTGACGAACCAGCGCCGCAGCCGTAACGAAGAGGGAGATCCGATCAGGCGCGGCATGTGACGCAGAGGAAGCGAACGATGCGTGACGGCAGAAAACCCGGTGTCACCCGCGAGGGGACACCGGGTCTTCTGCTGGTCGTGGCCGCGACCCTCGCCTGCGGCCACCCATCGCCGGCACCGACGCCCGCTCCTTCCTCCCGCGAGGCGGTGCCGGTGTACCAGGAGCCGATGCACCGGCTGGTGTACCGCAACCCGATGGTTCGGGTGTTGGATGTGCGGATCCCCGCCGGCGACACCACGGCGTACCATGTGCACGCGGCACCGATGGTGGGCATCGCGGTACAGGATGCCCGCACCTGGAGTCAGGCGCCCGGCGCTCCGCCCGGTCCGGCCCGGACACCGCCCCCGGCGCCGTCGGTCTTCACCAACTGGACTCAACCCCTGCCCTACACGCACCGGGTCGGCAACGCCGACTCGGTGCCGCTGCATTACGTGGTGGCGGAGTGGGTGGGGCGCTCCGGCGGGGAGGTGCCGACGCTCCCGGCCGACGACGAGCGGAAGCTGGTCGAGGAAGGGCCGACCGTGCGGGTCTACCAGATCACCCTCGAGCCGCACGCCGCGACCTGGGCCCATACCCACGTCGGACCCGGCCTCATCGTGCAAGCCACCGACGGCAGCCTGAGCGACGATGGCGGGCCCCGCGCGCGGGGCGGCAGCGGAGCGGGGAGCTGGAGCTGGCGGGAGGGTCCCTACCGTCACCGGCTGCGGAACGCCGGCTCGCGGAAGCTCGTGGTGTACGAGATCGACTGGCGATGATCGACCCTGTCATCCTCGACTACTACGACCGCACGCCGGAGGAAACCCGGCTCGGCGAGGGCGCGTTCCGGCTGGAGGAAGCGCGCACCCGCGAGCTGATCCGGCGATTCGCCCCACGGCCGCCCGGAGTGGTACTCGACGTTGGTGGGGCTGCCGGCCCGTACGCGCTCTGGCTCGCCGACTCCGCGGCTCGGCCGCTGGCATCCTGCGAGGCCGGGGACGCCCGGGCGCTGGCGGCGCCGGACCGCACCGCCGATCTGGTCCTCCTTCTCGGTCCACTGTATCACCTGACCGAGGCGCATCATCGGAAGCAGGCGCTCCGGGAGGCCGCCCGCGTGCTGCGACCGGGAGGGTGCCTGCTCGCCGCGGGCATCTCACGCTGGGCATCGGCGCTCGACGGGCTCGCGCGCGATCTCCTGGGCGATCCGGCGTTCCTGGCGATCGTGCAGCGTGACCTGCAAGACGGCCAGCACCGCAATCCGACCGACCGCCCGGATTATTTCACCACCGCGTACTTTCACCGCCCCGACGAGCTGGCGGAGGAGATGCGGAGCGCGGGGCTGATGGCGGAGGGTGTCTACGGAATCGAAGGGCCGGGCTGGATGCTGCAGGACATCGGCGCTAGGATGGGAGACCCGGAGCGGCGAGAGGCTCTCCTCCGCGTCGCGCGGATGCTCGAGAGCGAGCCATCGGTGATCGGGAGCAGCGCGCACCTGCTGGCCGTCGGCCGGCGCCCCCGGGAAGGAGGTTTCCCCACATGAACGGCAGGACACCTCTCTACCTGAGCGCCGCGCTGGTCGTCATCTTCGTCGGCGCGATGCTCGCTTTTCAGCCGTACTCGGCCACCTGGCCGGGGCGGGCCTACGCCGCTCCGGCACAGCGGTACATTCGTGCCGCCGCCGCGCGGGATTCGGTGGAGCTCCGACGGCTCTCCGCGTCGTCGGCTCCGGCGGCCTGGGCGCTCGAGGCCGGCCGCACCCATCGGCTGGACCCGTGGCAACGGCGGGTGGAGGCGTGGACGGGTGAACGCCGCGGCGACACCGCCGAGGTGTTCGTCTATCCCTCGGATCAGGCCTGCGCCGAGTCCCCGATCGTATTCCGCTTCGTCGGCACGGGACCACGGGCCAAGGTGCTCGACGCTCGAACGACCTGCACCAGCCCCTGACCACCACGGTGAGGACATGACGACTGCGGAACATGTAGAAGCGGAGCGCCTGGTGGGCGTGCTGCAGGGCGCCTGGAATGCCATGGACGGCGTCGCATTCGCCGCTCCGTTCGCGGAGGATGCCGACTTCGTCAACATCCTGGGCGAGCACTTCCGGGGACGCAAGGCGGTCGGGGTCGGCCACGTCGGCATCTTCCGGACGATCTACGCGGGAAGCACCGTTATGATGAAGCTCGAGCGCGTGCGCCTCCTCCGCCCGGACGTCGCGCTGGCGCACGTGCACTCCAACCTCGACGTGCCGCAGGGACCGCTGGCCGGCCGGCACGTGGCCAGGTTCTCCATGGTGCTCACCCGCGGAGCCGACGGCTGGGAGATCGCCGCGTTCCACAACACCCGGATGGAGGGAACGCGGACCCCGCCGCGCTGAGCGCGGGCCTCGTCAGGCCGCCGACTCGCGTCGGTCCACGTTGGCGTGCCGGGCAAAGCAGCGCCACGCGCCGGCGTCGAGCCGCCAGAGGTTGGTGAAGCGGCGGTGGGAGACGGTGTGCTCGGGTCCATCGGTCACCCGGTCCCGCCCCATCACCACCACCACGTCGCCGTGGCACGCCATCCGTTCGATCTCGACGGTGAGCGAGCTGTGCCGGATGCGGCCCGCTTCCAGCAGGGCCAGCGTCCGCGGCTTGTCGTTGACCAGGCTGAGCGGCGAGTTGACCAGAAAGTCGTCGGTCCAGAGGCGGTCGAGCACCGCCACGTCGCCGGCGAGAAA
>DATCWW010000458.1:0-4386 GCA_036566145.1 Gemmatimonadales bacterium | reverse complement strand
CGGCCGCCGCCACGGCCGGGGTGCGCTTGCCGTAGCGCTTGCCCAGGCTGCGGAAGTTGGCCTTGGCCCGGAGGCGCACCAGGTCGGTGTCCGACGCGACGACATCCACCGTCTTGACGTTCACCTCCTGGCGGAGGAGCTCCAGCAGGGCGTCGAACCCGGCTCCGCGCGCCGACGGGGGCACCGCCACCTGCATCCGTGCCAGCGGCTGGCGAGCGCCGATCCGTGCCTGCTGGCGGGCATGGTGCGCCAGCGAGGCGAGCCGGCGTACCGCGTCCATCCCGGCCTCGAGGTCGGGGAGACGCCGGCCGAGAGTCTCCGGAAACCGGGCGAGATGCACCGAAGTTCCCGCCAGGGCCCGGTGGAGCCAGTCGGCGGCGAAAGGCGCCGCCGGGGCGAGCAGCCGCGCGACGGTGGTCAGAGCCTCGCGCAGCGTGGCCACGGCCGACGGGTCGGCGGCCGCGTCGGGCGCCCAGAACCGGGACCGGCTCAGCCGCACGTACCAGCGCGACAGGTCCTGCACTGCGAAGTCCATGATGGCGCGGACACCGGCGGTCGGATCGTACCCGCCCCACGCGGTCTGGACCGCCTCGACGGTCGCATCGAGCCGGGCCAGGATCCAGCGGTCGAGCAGCGGGCGCTCCGCTACAGGCGGCGCCGTCTGCCCCGCGTCCGGCGCGTAGAGCTGGAAGAACTCGTACGTGCTCCGGAGCGCGTTGAGGAACTTGCCCGCCACCTCGGGAATCGCGGCCCGGTCGAAGCGCTTCGGCAGCCACACCTGGCTCGATGCGAGGAGATAGAGCCGCACCGTGTCGGCCCCGAATTCCTGGATCATGTCCCACGGGCTCACCACGTTCCCGCGGCTCTTCGACATTTTCTGCCCGTCGGCGTCGAGCACCAGCTCGTTCACGACCACGTGGCGGTACGCCGGCGCGTCGAAGGCGGTGACGGCGATGGCCAGCAGCGAGTAGAACCAGCCCCGGGTCTGATCCACGCCTTCGCAGATGAAGTCGGCCGGGAAGTGGGCCCGGAACTCGGCCTCGTGCTCGAAGGGGTAGTGCCACTGGGCGTACGGCATGGCCCCGGAGTCGAACCAGGTGTCGATCACCTCGGCCGTCCGGCGCCGGGTCCCACCGCATTCGCAGGGCCAGGTGTACCCGTCGATGAACGGCTTGTGGGGATCGAAGTCCGTCGGCAGCGGCGTGCCCCACCGCTCGGCGAGCCGCGCGTAGCTGCCGACCACCTCCACGTGCGAGGGGTCGCGGTCGCAGACCCAGACCGGCAGCGGCGTCCCCCAGTAGCGGTCGCGGCTCAGGGCCCAGTCGACGTTGTTCTCCAGCCACTCCCCGAATCGCCCCGCGCCCACCTCGGGCGGGTGCCAGGCCACCCGACGGTTCACCTCCAGCATCCGCTCCTTGACCGACGAGGTGCGCACGAACCAGCTGTCGCGCGCGTAGTAGATCAGCGGGCTGGAACAGCGCCAGCAGTGCGGGTAGGTGTGGGTGTGCGGCTGGGTGAGGTGCCACCGGCCGTCCTGCTTGAGCCGCTGGATGATGAGATCGTTGGTCTCCTTGGCGGTGACCAGCCGTCCCTCGATCTCGGGCCACCCGGTCCCGACGAAGGTGCCGTCGGCCGCCACCGGCCGTACCAGCGCGAGCCGGTGCTCGATGCCGGCCTGGTAGTCGTCGGCGCCGAAGGCCGGGGCCATGTGCACCAGGCCGCTCCCGTCCTCCGCCGAGACGAACGCGCCCGGGACGACCACACGCGACGCGCGATCGTCGGGCAGCGCCACCAGCTCCAGCGGCCGATGGTACCGAAGCCCGACCAGCTCGCGGCCCGGGAAGGTGCGCTCGGCCCCGAGCTCGGCGAAGCTCGGCGCGCCCTTCTCCGGCCCGCTGGGCAGCCCGGCCCGCGCGGTCGCGAGGATGATCCGCCGGTCGCCGACCCGGTACTCGCCGTACTCGAGCTCGGGGTGCACCGCCACCGCCACGTTGGAGAGCAGGGTCCACGGCGTGGTGGTCCAGACCAGAAGCTGGCGCGACGGATCGTCGGCCAACGGGAACGTCACGTAGATGGAGCTGGTGGTGACTTCCTCGTACCCCAGCGCCAGCTCATGGCTGGAGAGCACCGTGCCGCACCGAGGGCAGTACGGCAGCACGCGGTGCCCGCGGTAGAGCAGGTCCCGCTGGTGCAGCCGCTCGAGCAGCCACCACACCGACTCGATGTAGGCGTTGCTGCAGGTGATGTAGGGATGCTCGTAGTCCAGCCAGTAGGCGATCCGGTCGGAGAGCTGCTCCCATTCCGACTGGTAGCGGAAGACGCTCTGCCGCGCTCGCGCGTTGAACTCCGCCACGCCGTACGACTCGATCGCCTTCTTCCCGTTGAGCTGCAGTTCCTTCTCGACCTCGATCTCGACCGGCAGCCCATGGGTGTCCCATCCGGCGATGCGGGTCACCTCCTCGCCCTGCATCGCGTGGTAGCGGCACACCAGGTCCTTGATCGTCCGGGCGAACACGTGGTGAATCCCGGGGCGGCCGTTGGCGGTAGGCGGGCCCTCATAGAAGACGAACGGCCTCCCGCCCCGATTCGCCTCCAGGGTGCGGTGGAACAGTCCCTCTTCCTTCCAGAGCGCGAGCTGCCGCTGCTCCAGCTGGTCGGGAGAGAGGTCGGGCCAGGCCGGATACCGCATCAAACCAGTCGCTCCACTACGGTCGCCAGCAGTCGGGTGAGGCGGGGCTCGGCCTCGCCTGCGGTGGCGATGATGCGCCCGATGTCGGCCGGCTCCAGCGCGTCGGGCAGGCACTGGTCGGTGATGATGGAGATTCCCAGCACTCGCATCCCCTGGTGCACCGCTACGATCACCTCGGGGACCGTGGACATGCCGACCACATCCGCGCCGATGGCGCGGAGCATCCGGTACTCGGCCCGGGTCTCCAGGTTGGGCCCCGGCACCGCGACGTAGACGCCTTCCCGGAGCGTCGTCCCCTGCTCCAGTGCGATCGCCCGGGCGAGCGCGCGAAGGTTCTGGTCGTACGGCTCCGACATGTCGGGGAAGCGGGGTCCCAGCCGATCGTCGTTGGGCCCGACCAGTGGATTGTCGCCGAGCAGGTTGATATGGTCGCTCAGGAGCACGAGGTCTCCGGGCCCCCAGAGAGGATGCATCCCACCGCAGGCGTTGCTGACCGCGAGCACCCGGGCGCCCAGGGCCGCGAGCACCCGGACCGGGAAAGTGACCTCCCTGAGATCGTATCCCTCGTACCGGTGAAAGCGCCCCTGCATCGCGACGACCGGCCGCCCGCGCAGCCGGCCGAGCAGCAGCCGCCCGGCGTGCGACTCGACGGTTGAGAGCGGAAAACCGGGGAGGTCGCCGTAGGGGATCTCCGCCTCGACCGCGATCTCCCGGGCGAGCCCTCCGAGCCCCGTGCCGAGGATGATCCCCACCGCCGGCTGGAGACGGGTGCGCTCGCGGACGACGGCCGCGGCAGCGTCGATTCGCTCCCGCAGGCCCGCGACCGCGCTCATTCGCGGTTCCTCGCCAGGTCGCCGGCCTGGAGCTCGACGATGGTCCGGTTGTGCCCCTCGAGCACCTCGAGCTCGGCCAGTTGCCGCTGCAGCAGGCCGCGGAAGCCGGCGAGGTAGGCGGTGAACTGCCGCGCCGCGACCTCGGCCCGCTCCCGGACCGTCACCTCGTCCAGCTGCGCCTGCTGCAGGATGCGCTGCGCCTCCGCGCGGGCCTCCTTCACGACCAGCTCCGCCTCCCGTCCCGCCTGCTCCCGGCTGTCGGCCCGGAGTTGCTGCGCGGCAACCAGCGCTTCGTTCATCGCCCGCTCGCGCTCCCGAAATCCGCGCAGCTGTTCCTGCGCGCTCTTGAGCCGCTCCTCGGCCTGCATCCGATCGCGCACCAGCTTTTCCAGCTCCTCGGCGACCTGCAGCTTGAAGTGGTCCACCTGGGCGCGGTCGTACCCCCGCACCGCCCGCATGAACTCCTGGGTGCGCACGTCGAGCGGGGTGAGACGGAAGAATTCCTCGCTCACCGGGAGCGCTCGCCGAACAGGATCGTCCCCAATCGGACCATCGTCGCACCTTCCTCGACCGCGGTGGTGTAATCCCCGGACATCCCCATCGAGAGCTCCGGGAGGCGATGCCCCGCGCGCTCACCCTGGTCGCGCAGCTCACGCAACCGGCGGAACGCGCGCCGCTGCTCCGCGAGGTCGTCGGTCAACGCGCTCATCGTCATGAGCCCGGCGACCTCGAGGTGCCGCAAGGTGGCCATGGCCTCGAGCAGCGGGAGCAGTCCCGAGGGCTCCACCCCGCCCTTCTGCGGCTCGTCGGAGCAGTTCACCTGCAGCAGCACCCGCTGAACGTCCGGACCGGCGGCGGCCCGCC
>DATCWW010000434.1:0-4080 GCA_036566145.1 Gemmatimonadales bacterium | reverse complement strand
CTTCTCTCCGGTGCCCGCGACCACGGTCCGGGCGCCCTCCTCCTCGAGCCGGATCTTGGGGTACCAGAGCTCGAGATCCTCGTAGAGCGGGCCGGCGAAGAAGAGGACGGTCCTTCCGGTGAGTGCCATGGCGGGAAGATGGAGGGGAAGGGCGAAAGGCGAAAGGCGACCTTCGCCTTTCGCCCTTCTCCTTTCCCTCTACCTTTCCTTGACCCCTAGCCCTCTCCGACCATGCGCTCCCGCGACCGCATCCTCGCCAACCTCGAATCGATTTACCGCGAATCCTACGAGCGGGCCCGCACGTCCGGCGACGAGGGGCGGATGATCGACCTCGAGAGCGCCTACATGCGTGACCAGCTGATGCTGGAGATCCTGCTCGACATCCGTGACCTCTTCTCGGTGGCCCCGGCCGCGTCTGGCGGCAGTGCCCTGGAGCAACTCGAGGCCATCCGCCGGCTTACCAGGCTTCGCTGAGATCCCCCACATGCCGCTTCCGGGCACGCACCGACCCGCTCTCGCCGCCTTGGTCTTCTTCCTCGCGGCCTGCGGGTCGGGAGGGAGTGCGACCAGGCGCACCGGCGACCCTGCCGACCTCGTGGTGTACGGCCGGGTCTGGACCGGGGACAGCGCCCGACCGTGGGCCTCGGCGGTCGCGGTGCGGGGCGATCGGATCGCCGCGGTGGGCGACAGCGGAGACATCGCCCGCCTGGCGGGGCCCGCGACCCGGGTCCTGAACAGCGGCACGGGGCTCGTCACGCCCGGGTTCACCGACTCCCACACCCACTTCATCGATGGCGGGATCCAGCTCGCCAGCATCGATCTCCGGCCGGCGACCTCTCCGGAGGATTTCGTCCAGCGGATCAAAGCCTACGCCTCCGAGCGCAAGCCCGGCGAGTGGATCCTCGGCGGCGAATGGGACCACGAGCGCTGGCGGGGAGCGCCGCTCCCGACTCGGCAGTGGATCGATTCGGTGACGCCGGACAATCCGGTGTTCGTGTACCGGCTGGACGGCCATATGGCCCTGGCCAACAGCGCCGCCCTGCGGAAGGCCGGCATCGGGCGGAGCATGCGGGACATCCCTGGCGGTGTCGTCGTGCGGGACGCCTCCGGCGTGCCGACGGGGATCCTCAAGGACGTCGCGATGGGCCCGGTGGAGAGGGTCATCCCCGATCCCTCCGGGGCGCAACGCGATGCCGCGCTCGGGCGGGCCATGCGCTACGCGGCCGAGCGAGGGGTGACCGCCGTCTGCCACGTGAGCGTACCCTGGCTCGACCTGGACACGTACCGGCGCGCCCACGACAGCGGCCGCCTCACCACCCGGATCGCTCTCTACTTTCCGCTGGAGACGTGGCACCAGGTCGCCGACACGATCGCGCGGAGCGGGCGGGGCGACGACCTGGTCTGGATCGGAGGCGTCAAGGGTTACATGGACGGCTCGCTGGGCTCCCGCACCGCGTTGTTCTACCAGCCCTACGCCGACGATCCCAAGACGACCGGCGTGCTCCGCACGCCCGAAGATTCCCTGCGAGCCTGGATCGGGGCCGCCGATTCTGCCGGGCTCCAGGTGGCGGTCCACGCGATCGGCGAGCGGGGCAACGGTCTGCTGCTCGACATCTACGACAGCCTCGCGCGCGCCCACGGGCCGCGCGACCGGCGCTTCCGGGTGGAGCATGCGCAACACCTCCGGCCGGCTGATGTCGCGCGATTCGGCCAAGGCGGGATCATCGCCTCGATGCAGCCGGCGCATCTGATCGACGACGCGAACTGGGCAGCCAAGCGGCTCGGTCCGGAGCGGATCGGCCATAGTTACGTCTTCCGCAGTCTGCTCGCCGCGGGAGCGACGCTCGCTTTCGGCTCCGACTGGAGCGTCGCGCCGATGGATCCGATCCTGGGCATCTACGCCGCGGTGACCCGCCGCTCCGCCGACGGCAAGAACCCGGGCGGCTGGGTGCCGGCGCAGAAGATTTCGGTGGAGGACGCGCTGCGGGCGTACACGGTGGGCGGAGCCTACGCGGTCTTCGCCGAGGGGCGACGGGGGCGGCTGAAGCCGGGCTACCTGGCCGATCTGGTGCTGCTGGATCGTGACCTTACGCGAATCCCGCCGGAGGAGATCGCGCAGGTAACGGTGTTGACGACGGTGGTGGGTGGAAGGGTCGTGTTTTCCGCTCGCTGAGTCCGATTGCGACGCCGAACGGGCTCAGATCCGGGCTCGGTGTCGCACTTCGGTTCGGGATGCGGATCGATGCGTCAGCCTCGCAAACCCGTGCAGTTCCTCGCATGCTTGACCCAACCAGGTCCCCCCCACAGACTACGACCGTCCCCTGCTCACATCGTGGTCTTCGGAGGCTCCGTGTCCCAGCCCGGCCCGGGAGTGGTACGCGTCTGTCTGGTGGCCGGCCTGGTTTGCTTCAGTGCCGCTCGCCCGTCGTCGGCCCAGCTCGCCGCGGTCGCCAGCGCAACCGCCCCCACTCAGCCGGCCGGCGAGCTGGGTGCCGCGGAGTCGTTCGACGAGACCTACGGTGAGCTGCTCGCGCTGGCGCCCGTCGCCTCCCGCGTCGCCGAGGTCAGGAATGTGGTCCTCCAGCGGGACATCGCCCGATTCACCCTCCAGCAGGGGCGGCTCTACCAGCTGAGCCCGATCGGGGGCCGCACGGTCGGTGTCGTCTTCGTGGGGCAAGGGCGCTTCGCCTTCGCCCCCGCTTCACCGATCGAGCAGGACCGGCTGCAGCGGATCGAAAAGGTGCGCGCGATCGACACCCCTGTCAGCACCATCCTCTTCCTCTTCGCCGACAGCACCATGCCGGAGCTGGAAGCCGGCCGCGCCTTCGCCCCTGGGGAGATCCCCGGAGACGTGCGGGGCAGCATCAAGGACGCGCTCAAGTACCTGGTGGACGAGCCGAGCCACACGCCCGATCCCGACCTCATGGCCTCCCTGCTCAACCGGCGGGGCAGCGATCTCTTCTACGCGCATATTGTCCGCCCGTCCGGCGGGCCGCTGATGTACCGGCTCGATCCCGAGGAGTTCGAGTCGGTGCAGCTCGAAAGCAAGGTATCGAGCCGGCGCTGGGGTCGGCAGCGCGAGGTCATCACGCAGTTCCCCCGCCAGGGCGTGGTGCGTCCGGCGGGCTTCAGCGCAGAACGGGTGAACCAGGCCGAGGTGGAGAGGTACACCATCGAGACCACCCTGAGTCCGACCGGCATCGGCGAGCTCAATTTCACCGCGGCGGCGACGATGGACATCATGGCCGACGCGCCGGTCGGCCCCTGGATCGCCTTCGAGCTGTTCGAGAAGCTCAAGGTTGACTCGGCCCGCTGGGCGAGCGGCAGCCCCGCCCTCACCTTCAGTGGCAAGGAGAGCGGCCTGGTCTGGCTCCGGCTGGACGGCCCCCTGCAGCCGGGGAAGACCCGTACGGTGACCCTCTACTATCACGGCGACCTGATCGACCGGGTGGTGGACTTCTTCCACATCAAGTCGTCTGCGGCCTGGTACCCGCGCTCCCTCGAGGGGCGCAGCCTGGCGCGATTCGATCTGACGTATCACACCACCGACGCCTACCTGCTCGCAAGCGTCGGGGAGCGCGTCGATTCGAGCGCCAGCGGGCACAAGGTCCGGACCCACTGGGTGACACCGGGCAGGATCCGGAACGCCTCGTTCAACCTGGGCCTCTTCAAGGATTACAGCGTACGGGAGGACGGAATTCCGCCGGTGACCGTCATGATGTCGGACGAGTCGCACCGCAAGCTCGGCGGCGGCGGCAGCGGGATGCAGAAGCGGGTCGGCGAGGACATGGCCAAGAGCCTGCGGTTCTTCCAGCGCGTCTACGGACCGACCTCCGGGATCAAGCACTTCTACGCGACCGAGACGCCGGGCTTCGACGGGGAAGCCTTCCCCGGGATGATCGACCTGTCCTTCGCCACCTTCATCAGCACCGTGCCCCAGGGTGACGACGAGGTGTTCCGCGCGCACGAGGTGGCGCACCAGTGGTGGGGGATCGGGGTGGATTTCGCCAGCTACCACGACCAGTGGCTCAGCGAAGGCTTCGCCAACTTCTCAGGGCTCTGGTACCTGCAGACGGTGAC
>DATCWW010000410.1:0-15302 GCA_036566145.1 Gemmatimonadales bacterium | reverse complement strand
GCCGTCGCCGAGCCCGATCCCGGCGCACCCGGCGCCGGCTCCGACTCGGCCGGCCGGCCCGGTCGCCGGCCGCCCGGTGAATCCGTTTCTGTCCCAGGACCCGGCCCAGAAGGCCCGGCGGCTGGCCCGCGCCCTGGTCTCGGACATCGTGGTCTATCACCCCGCCAAGCGGCAGGAGGGGCTCCGGGACGGGACCCTCAAGGAGCTCTTCGAGGACGAGATCCGGAAGAGCTATGAGGAATACACCGAGCAGGTCGGACGCGACTTGGCCGAGTCCACTGGCTACTTCCGGGACGCGCTGAACGAGATTCTGGCCGGCGGGCGCCAGCTGTTCTGACCCACCAACGTCCGGGCGGGCCGGCGCGCTGAGTGCAGCGTCCGCCGGCCCGCCCGGGCGTTCGTCCGACTATCATACGGGAACCGACGCGAGGAGCACGAGCACATGTCCGAACTGGTCGATCGTCTGACCGAGCTGCAGGACCGGGTCTCCGAGCTGCGAGACTTTCTTTGACCTTCCCGCCAAGTCGGAGCGGCTGAAGGACCTCGAGGCCCGCCAGGCGGATGCCACCTTCTGGGCTAACGCCGACACGGCGCGCGCCTCGGTGCAGGAAATCAAGACGCTCAAAGGATGGGTCACGCCGTACCAGGCGCTGTCGCAGCGGATCGCCGGCGCCGTGGAGATGGCGCAGCTGCTCGAGGCCGAGCCCGATGCCGGCATGGCGACGGAGCTGCACCACGAGGCCGAGGAGCTGACCGCGGGGGTGGCGGCGTTCGAGCTCCAGGCGATGCTTCAGGGCCCCGACGACGCGCGCGACGCGCTGCTCACCATCCATCCGGGGGCCGGCGGCACCGAGTCGCAGGACTGGGCCGAGATGCTCATGCGGATGTACGTCCGCTGGGCGGAGCGGCACGGGTTCACGGTGGCGATCCTGGACCTGCTGCCAGGCGAGGAGGCCGGCATCAAGTCGGTCTCGATCCAGATCAAGGGGGAGTACGCCTACGGGTACCTGAAGGCGGAGAAGGGGGTGCATCGCCTGGTACGAATCTCACCGTACGACTCCCAGGCTCGCCGGCACACCTCGTTCGCGTCGGTCTTCGTCTATCCCGACGTGGACGACACCATCGAGATCGATATCCGGGATGAGGACATCAAGATGGATGTGTTCCGCGCCTCGGGCGCGGGCGGGCAGCACGTCAACAAGACCTCGTCGGCGGTCCGGCTCACCCACATCCCCACCGGCGTGGTGGTCTCCTGCCAGCAGGAGAGGAGCCAGACCAAGAACCGGGCGACGGCCATGAAGATGTTGCGGGCCGCTCTGTACCAGCGAAAGTTGGAGGAGCAGGAGGCGGCCCGCGCGGCCATCGAGGCGACCAAGACGGACAACTCCTGGGGCAACCAGATCCGGTCGTACGTCTTCCAGCCGTACACCATGGTGAACGACCACCGGACCGAGATGAAGGTGGGCGATGTGCAGCGGGTGATGGACGGCGACCTCGACGAGTTCATCCAGGCCTACCTCAAGCGGTTCGGGGGGAAGGCGGCGTGAGCGGCGTCGACGAGCGGACCTACGTCGAGACCTCCCGTCGCGACAAGCGCGCGGCGCTGGAGGCGCTGGGCGTGCCCGCCTTCGCCTACCGCTTCGAGCGCTCGCACACGGCGCGAGACGCGCTCGCGCTCTACCGCGACGAGCAGGGCGAGCACGGTCCTCCGGTCGTCATCGCGGGACGGATCGAGTCGCTCAGGCACCAGGGGAAGACCGCCTTCGCCCACCTCGAGGACGGGACCGGCAGAATCCAGGTCTACTTCCGGCGAGACCGGCTGGGGCCGGCCTGGGAGCTGGTCGAGCTGCTCGATCTGGACGACCATGTCGGCGTGCGCGGGCGCCTGTTCCGGACCCGCAAGGGCGAGGTCACCGTCCGGGCCGAAGGACCCACGCCCGAGGGATCGCTCCACGGGCCGGCGGCGCCCGTCGTGATGCTGGCCAAGTCCCTGCGCCCGCTCCCCCGGGGCAAGACCCGGATCGAGGGCGAGGAGACGACGGTGTACGGCGGCCTGCAGGATCCCGAGGTCCGCTACCGCCAGCGGTACGCCGACCTGGCCGTGCACCCCGAGGTGCGCGACGTCTTTCGCCTCCGCGCCCGGGCCATCGCCTGGATGCGGCGCTATCTCGACGACCGGGGATTCCTCGAGGTGGAGACCCCGGTGCTGCAGCCGCTCTACGGCGGCGCGGCGGCCCGGCCGTTCGTCACCCACCATAACGCGCTGGACATGCCGCTCTACCTCCGCATCGCCGACGAGCTGTACCTCAAGCGGCTCCTGGTGGGCGGACTGGAACGGGTCTACGAGATCGGCCACGACTTCCGGAACGAGGGGATGGATCGCACCCACAACCCCGAGTTCACCATGCTGGAGGCCTATCAGGCCTACGCCGACTACGGCGACATGGTGGAGCTGGTGGAAGGGCTGGTGGGCGGCCTGGTCGAGCACATCCTGGGGACCCGGCGGATCGAGCGCTACGGCACGACCCTCGACTTCGCGCCGCCGTTCCGCCGGGTGTCGTTCATCGAGGGGATTCGGGAGCGGGCCGGCTTGGACCTGCGGACGGCGTCGGACGAGGAGATGCGGCGGGTGCTGCTCCGGCGGGGTGAGCCGGCCGAGGCGGTCGAGCCGCTGACGGGCGGCCGCCTGCAGGACGAGGTCTTCCGGGTCTTCCTCGAGCCGGAGCTGGTGCAACCCACCTTCGTGCTCGACTACCCCAAGCCGCTCTCGCCGCTCGCCAAGGAGCACCGCAGCGACCCCGCCCTCACCGAGCGGTTCGAGCTCTTCATCGGCGGCAAGGAGCTGGCCAACGCGTTCAGCGAGCTCAACGATCCCGACGACCAGCGGCGGCGCTTCGAGGACCAGGTGCGCCAGCGCGCCGCGGGCGACCAGGAGGCCCACACGTTCGACGCCGATTACATCCGGGCGCTGGAGTACGGCATGCCGCCGGCCGGCGGTGTGGGTATCGGCATCGACCGGCTGTTGATGATCGTGGCCGACCAGCCCTCCATCCGCGACGTGATCCTCTTTCCCGCCATGCGGCCGGAGAGCTGATGGCCTGGACCAGATGGTGGCGCCAGCTGCTGCCCTCCCGCCTGGAGTGGCGGATCGCCCGGCGCTACCTGCGGAGCCGGCGGGGCTCGCGCACCGCGTCGCTCAACACGGTGATCTCGACCGGCGGCGTGGCGGTCGGGGTCCTGGCGCTGATCGTCGTGCTCGGCGTGATGAACGGCCTGCGGGACGATCTCCGGGAGCGGATCCTGGTCGCCAATCCGCACCTGCGCGTGCTCACCTACGGCGCGGGGCTCCGGATCGACGACTGGCGCCACGCCCTGGAGGTCATCCGGAAGCAGCCCGGCGTCGTGGCCGCGGCCCCCGAGGTGATCAGCCAGGCGGGGATCAGCGCCGGCCAGGACTACGGGGAAGGGGTCAACCTGCTCGGCTGGGACACCGACACCGGCTCCGCCCCGGTCACCTCGCTCCCGTCCTCGGTCGTGCGCGGCAACCTGAGCTTCAAGACCAACAAGCCCGGCGTAGACGGGGCAATCCTGCTCGGCTCCCGCCTCGCCAACCGCTTGTCGGTGGACAGCGGCGACGTGATCACGCTGGTGCCGGTCACGCAGGCCAAGATGAACCCCGCCCTCGGGGTCGCGGTCCCCCGGTTCTGGAAGTTCGAGGTGACCGGTCTGTTCAATACCGGGATGTTCCAGTACGACAACCAGTTCGTGGTGCTGTCCCGGGAAACGGCCCAGCGCTTCACCGGCCTGGGCGACGCGGTGAGCGGGATCGCCGTGCGGGTGGCCGATCCGGACCAGGCGCCCGCGGTGGGCGAAAGGCTGGAGAAGCGGCTGGGGTACCCGTACCGGGCGCTCGACTGGCAGACCCAGAACGTGAGCCTCTTCAGCGCGCTCCAGCTGGAGAAACTCGCCATGGGACTGATTATTTTCTTCATCATGGTGGTGGCCGCGTTCAACATCGTCGGCACACTGACGATGGTGGTCACCGACAAGACGAAGGAGATCGGCATCCTTCGGGCGATGGGGCTCACCTCCCCGGCCGTGGCCCGGGTGTTTCTCATCCAGGGCGCGGTGATCGGCATCGTCGGCACCACCATCGGGCTGATCCTGGGCCTCGCCACCTCGTACGTGGTAGACGAGTCGGGCTGGATCCGGATCAATCCGGCGGTCTACTTCATCGATCACCTCCCGGTCCATGTCGAGCTGAGGGACGTCCTGGTCGTGGTCGGCGCCAGCCTGGCCATCGCCGTGCTGGCTACGGTGTACCCCTCGCGAACGGCGGCGAACCTGACGCCGGTCGAGGCGATCCGGCACGAATGAGCGCGATCCTCCAGGCGCAGGGCCTCCGGAAGGTGTACGAGGGGGGTGACGGCAACCCGATCGAGGTCCTTTCCGGGGTCGATCTCGAGGTGGGCCGGGGCGAGTTCGTCGCGATCGTCGGGTCGAGCGGCTCCGGCAAGAGCACGCTCCTCCACCTGCTCGGCGCCCTCGATGCGCCGTCGTCCGGGGTGGTCCGCCTCGACGGACGACCCTACGCCGAGTTCGATCCGGAGTCCCTCGCGGCGGTGCGGAACCGGAAGCTCGGATTCGTGTTTCAGTTTCACCACCTGCTCCGGGAGTTCACCGCGTTGGAGAACGTCATGCTGCCGCTCCTGATCGCCGGCGAGGACGAGAGCCGGGCCCGCTCGCGGGCCGAGGAGCTGCTCGCCTCCGTCGGGCTGGCCGGGCGGATGACCCACCGTCCGTCCGCGCTCTCGGGCGGGGAGCAGCAGCGGACGGCCGTCGCCCGCGCGCTCGCGGCGGATCCGCTGGTCATCCTGGCCGACGAGCCGAGCGGCAACCTGGACAACGCGAACAGCGAGCGGCTGCACGGCCTCTTCGGGCGGCTGGCGCGGGAGTTCGAGACCGCGCTGATCGTCGTCACCCACAACCGGAGTCTCGCCGGCCGGGCCGACCGCGTGCTGTCGCTGGAGGGCGGCCACCTGATCCCGCTCTCCGGCGTGGAGTCGATGCCCTGATGTCGTGCGATCAGTGCCGGGAGCGGGAGGCGGTCATCCACCTGACCCAGATCGTGAACGACCAGGTCACCACGCTGCACCTGTGCGAGCGGTGCGCGGCGGAAAAGGGGGTGGAGAGCCCGGCGTCGGTCACCAAGACACCGCTGGGCAGCTTCCTCGCGGCCATGGGCAAGGAAGCCGAGACACCGGCACCGAAGACCGCCGATACCTGCTCCCGCTGCGGTGGATCCCTCCAGGACTTCCGGGAGAGCGGGCGCCTGGGATGCCCCGAGTGCTGGCGCGCCTTCGAGACGCCGCTGCGGGACCTGCTCCGCAGGCTCCACGGGTCCACCCTTCACGTGGGTGAGCGCTACGCTGACCGGCATGGCGCCGCCGGCGAGCCGCAAATCGAGGTGGCCGACCTGCGGGAGCGGCTTCGCGTCGCGGTGGAGAGCGAGAACTTCGAGTTGGCGGCCGAGCTGCGCGACCGCCTCCGGGTGCTGGAATGATCGACCTGAGCCTGCTCACCGACGGCGGGGTAGGCTGGCTGGACGCCAGCGGGCCATCCAGCCACCTGGTGCTCTCGACCCGCATCCGGCTGGCCCGGAACCTCGATGGGCACGTCTTCCAGAACCGGAACTCGGAGAGCGAGCGGGAGGAGATCCTCGCCGTGGTGGAGCGGGCGGCCCGGGAGTCGCCGCTGCTGCAACGGGCCACCCGGTTCCGGCTCGACCGGCTGGAGCGGACCGAGCGGCAGCTGCTGCACGAGCGCCATCTGGTGTCGAAGGAGCTGGCGGGTCTCGATGCCGACGGGCGGGTCCGTTCGGGGGCGTCGCTGCTGGTCCAGGACCGGATCGGGGTGATGCTGAACGAGGAGGATCACCTCCGGATTCAGGGGCTCCATTCGGGCTTCGCGCTGGACGCCGCGTACGCCGAGGTGGACCGGCTGGACGCCGAATTGGGACAACGACTTGCATTCGCATTTCACCCGGAGTTCGGTTATCTTACCTCGTGTCCGACCAACGTCGGCACCGGGCTTCGCGCCTCGGTGCTGATCCACCTGCCCGGGCTCGTGCTCACCAAGGAAATCTCCAAGGTGCTCCAGGGCCTGGCGCAGGTGGGACTCACCTTCCGCGGGCTCTATGGGGAGGGCAGCGAGGTCGTCGGCAACTTCTTCCAGTTGTCCAACCAGACCACCCTGGGCAGCAGCGAGCACGAGCTGCTCGACCATCTGGGCAAGATGGTGCGTCAGGTGATGGACTACGAAGAGCAGGCGCGGCAGGTGTTGCTGCGCGATGCGCAGGCGATCATCGAGGACAAGGTCTGGCGGGCGTACGGGCTGCTGCGGTATGCCCGCGCGCTCTCGTTCGAAGAGGCGATGAACCTGTTGAGTCCCGTCCGGCTGGGCGTCGGAGTCGGACTGATTCCCGACGTCGGGATGTATACGCTGAACAAGCTGCTGGTGTACACCCAGCCCGCCCACCTGGCCGTGGCGGAGGGCCTCACGCCCACCGATGCCGACCTGCCGGTCCGGCGGGCACGCTTCGTGCGCAAAGTGTTGGAATCCGAAGTAGGGCGCCGCGGATAAGCCGCAGCGACGGCCTTCGGAGCTACGTAGGGTACCGCGATGAACGGCTACAACTTCACTGACCGGGTTCGGAAGGTCCTGCAGATGGCCCGCGAGGAGGCGGCCCGCCTGCATCACGAATACGTCGGCACCGAGCACATCCTGCTCGGACTCATTCGCGAGGGCGAGGGTGTCGCGGCCGCCGTGCTCACCAACCTCAATGTCGACCTCGAGGACATCCAGCAGAAGATCGAGGAGACGGTCAAGAAGGGGAAAGCCGCCGCGGCGGCCGGCCCCGACCTGCCGTACACATCGCGCGCCAAGAAGGTGCTCGAGCTGGCCATGACCGAGGCCCGCGAGCTGAACCACTCCTACGTCGGCACCGAGCACCTCCTGCTCGGCCTGCTGCGGGAGGAGAAGGGGATCGCCGCGCAGGTGCTGACCGACGCCGGGGTCAACCTGGAGCAGTCCCGGGCGGAGACGCTGCGCCTGCTGGGGAGCGACATGCCCCAGGCCTCGGCGGGCGGCGGCGGCAGCCAGCCGAGCGCCGCGCCCAAGAGCGAGAAGAAGTCCAAGACGCCGGCCCTCGACCACTTCTGCCGCGATCTCACCCAGCTGGGCGCGGAGGGACAGCTCGATCCGACGATCGGGCGGGCCAAGGAAATCGAGCGGGTCATGGAGATCCTGGCCCGGCGGAAGAAGAACAATCCGGTGCTGATCGGCGAGCCCGGTGTGGGCAAGACGGCGATCGTCGAGGGGCTCGCGCTCCTCATCGCCAACGGGCTCTGCCCCGACGTGCTGCGTGACCACCGGGTGCTCTCACTCGACATGGCGGCGGTCATCGCCGGCACCAAGTACCGCGGCCAGTTCGAGGAGCGGCTCAAGGCGGTGATGAACGAGATCGCCCAGAACAAGCAGATCATCCTGTTCATCGACGAGCTGCACACGCTGGTCGGCGCCGGCGCCGCCGAAGGCGCCATCGACGCGAGCAACATGCTCAAGCCGGCGCTCGCCCGGGGCGAGCTGCAGTGCGTCGGCGCGTCCACGCTCAACGAGTACCGCAAGTACATCGAGAAGGACGGCGCGCTCGAGCGGCGGTTCCAGACCGTGGTGGTCGAGCCGCCCACGGTGCAGGAGACGGTCGAGATCCTGAAGGGGCTGCGCAAGAAGTACGAGGACCATCACCGGATCAGCATTCCCGACGCCACCCTGACGGCGGCGGCCGAGCTGTCCGAGCGATACATCACCGACCGGTTCCTGCCCGACAAGGCGATCGACGTGATCGACGAAGCGGGCGCCCGCGCCCGGCTCGCGTCCCAGGTCCCGCCGGCCGAGGTGGCCGAGCTCAAGACGGCGCTGGAGAAGGTCAACCTGCAGAAGGAAGACGCGGTCCGGGACCAGAACTTCGAGCGGGCGGCCGCGCTGCGGGACCAGGAGCGCGACCTGCAGAACCAGATCCGGCTCAAGAACGAGGAGTGGGAGCGGGACCGGCAGACCCGCCGGCCGGTGATCGACGAGGAGAACATCGCCTTCATCGTTTCCCGCTGGACCGGCATTCCGGTCACCCGCCTCCAGGAGGCCGAGACCGCGCGGCTCCTGCGCATGGAGGACGAGCTCCACGCCTCGGTGGTGGGTCAGGACGAGGCCATCAAGGCCGTCTCCCGGGCGATCCGGCGGTCGCGCGCCGGGCTCAAGGACCCGAACCGGCCGATCGGCTCGTTCGTCTTCTCCGGCCCGACCGGCGTCGGCAAGACCGAGCTGGCCCGCGCGCTGGCCAAGTTCCTCTTCGCCGACGCGCAGGCGCTGATCCGGGTGGACATGTCGGAGTACATGGAGAAGTTCTCGGTCAGCCGGCTGATCGGGGCGCCCCCCGGATACGTCGGCTACGAGGACTCGGGGACCCTGACCAAGGCTGTGCGCCGGAAGCCCTATTCGGTCGTCCTTCTGGATGAGATCGAAAAGGCGCACCCGGACGTCTTCAACATCCTGCTGCAGGTGCTCGACGAGGGGCACCTGACCGACAACTACGGCCGGGTCATCGACTTCAAGAACACGGTCGTGATCATGACCTCGAACGTGGGCGCGCGCGACATCATGTCCGGCAAGTCGCTCGGCTTCCACACGGCCGACACCAAGTCGAACTTCGAGAAGATGCAGGAGCGGATCAAGGACGAAATGCAGAAGGTCTTCAACCCCGAGTTCCTGAACCGGCTGGACGACGTCATCGTCTTCCACCCGCTCTCCAGGGAGCACATCGCCCAGATCGTCACCATCCTCCTCAAGGAGGTGCAGCGGCGATTGGGCGACGAGGTCAAGCTCACCCAGGGCGCGCTCGACTTCCTGGTGGAGAAGGGATACGACGAGAACTACGGGGCGCGTCCGCTCAAGCGGGCGATCCAGAAGTTCGTGGAGGATCCGCTCAGCGAGAAGATCCTGATGGGGGAGTTCGGCCGGGGAGACGAGATCGAGGTGGATGTCGCGCCCGACCGCGACCGCCTGGTGTTCAAGGCCCTCACCGGGACCCAGGCCTGACCCGCCCGCCGGCCCCGTCCGGGGCCGGCGCACCACACCCTTCGCCCGGTGCAGATGCTGCGTTTCGGCCCGTTGCTCGCCGCCGTCGCCCTCCTCGTGGTGGGCCCGGCGGCGCTTCTTGGTCAGGATACCGCGACCGCGACACCGGTCGTGGACTCCATCCTGGTCGAGGGGAACGCCCGCCTCACCCAGAGCCAGATCGTCGGGACCGCGGGGCTCGTGGCGCACCAGCCGATCAACTACCGGGACGTCCAGCGTGCCATCGGCAACCTGTTCCGCACCGGCCAGTTCGACGATGTGCTGGTGGAGCAGCGCACCGCCGGAAACCGGCTCATCCTGATCTTCAAGGTCAAGGAGCGGCCGGTGCTGGAGCGCTGGGCGGTGCGGGGAGTGCAGCGCCTGGGCGAGGGCTCCGTCAAAGGCCGGGTCAAGCTGACCGAGGGCCGCCCGCTCGACCGCAACGCGGTCCAGCAGTCACGCGCCTCCATCGACTCGCTCTACAAGAACGCCGGCTACTACGCCGCCGAGGTCAAGGCCCTGGAGCTGCCCCAGCAGAACGGCAAGATCCGGGTGGTGTTCGACGTCACGGAAGGCGAGCGGGTCGCGATCAGCCAGGTGGTCATCGACGGCAACAAGCACTACAGCGACAAGTCGGTCGTCAATCACATGGCCACCAAACCCGAGGGCTTCTTCTGGTACCAGAAGGGGGAGTACGACGAGGACAAGCTGGAGCAGGATGAGCGCGAGCGCCTCCCCCGGTGGTACGCCGACCGCGGCTTCGTCGACTTCCAGGTGACCAACGACAGCCTCCACGCCGACAGCGCGGGCGGGAAGGCCACGCTCCACGTGACCGTGGACGAGGGCCAGGCCTATCACGTCGGCACCTTCGACATGGAGGGGAACCGGCGGTTCTCTCGCGAGGACCTGCTGATCTACTACCCCTTCGGTCCGCTGTCACCGGCCGGCGCGCCGTTCGGCAAGCGGCCGTTCAGCCAGAGCGACTGGGACGCCGCAACGGAGAAGGTCCAGAACCTCTACGCCAACAACGGCTACATCTACGCTCAGGTGGTGCCCGAGGAGAGCCGGCGGACCGGGCCCGACGGGACCCCGATGGTGGACCTGCGGTGGACCATCCGGGAAGGCTCGCCCGCGACGATCAACAAGATCGAGATCGTGGGGAACGACGTCACCCACGAGCGCGTAATCCGCGAAGCGATCGTGCTGCTCCCGGGCGATCTCTTCAGCCGCGACCGGCTGATCCGCTCGTACCAGAACGTCTCCAACCTGGGCTTCTTCCAGCAGCCGATGCCGTCGCCCGATGTGAAGCCCGCGGCCAACGGGGTGGATGTGGACATCGTGTTCCGGGTAGAGGAGAAGCGGACCGGGAACATCAACTTCGGCGCGTCGCTGGGGCAGGGAACGGGCGTCGGCGGGTTCCTCGGTCTGGAGGAGCCCAACCTGTTCGGTCGGGGCAAGCGGGGGCGCCTGCAATGGCAGTTCGGGAAGAACATCAACGATTTCACGCTCAGTTACACCGATCCCAACATCAAGGAGAGCCGGGTCTCGGGCACGGTGTCGCTGTTCGACTCGCGGGCCCGGTACGTGGTGGGTGACCTGGGCCGTCGGAAGCAGACCGGCGGGTCGCTGCAGCTCGGCTTCCCCTTCCTGGGCTCGCGCTACACCCGGCTCTTCACCTCGTACTCCTATCAGCGGGTGAGCTACAGCGAGGGCTCGGCCGACCTGCGCGCCCGGTACAGCTGCACGAGCTGCGTCCGCTCGACGCTGGGCAGCAGCATCCTCCGGGACACCCGGTTCGGACTCCCGTTCGCCACCGGCGGCTCGCTCACCCAGGTGAGTGGAGAGTTGAACGGCGGGGCGCTGGGCGGCACGGGCAACTACCAGAAGATCGACCTCGAAGGCCGCTGGTACGCGCCGCTGGGCTCACTGGGCGGGCAAGGGACCGAGTTCGGCGGCGGGGTACAGTTCGTGCTCGGGATCTCGGCCCGGTCCGGGTTCATCTTCGGGGACCCGGGCCCGTTCTTCACCGAGATGTACACCCTGGGCGGGGTCCAGTACGGCATTCCGCTCCGGGGCTACGACGAGTTCTCCATCACCCCCAACGGCTACGACCCGAGCGCCACAGGGAACACGGCGAGCCCGGACGCCTTCGGAAAGTCGTTCGCGTCGTTCACGGTCGAAGCGGGCGCGCGGATCAGCCAGTCCATGTACCTGAGCACCTTCTTCGACGCGGGCAACGTCTATCGGGATGCCCGGCAGTGGAATCCCACGCGACTCTTCCGCGGCGCGGGCTTCGGGGCCGCGGTGATCTCGCCGCTGGGCCCCATCGGGATCGACCTGGGCTACGGCTTCGACCGGACGGACGGCGCGGGCCGCCCGGACCCCGGCTGGCAGCTGCATTTCAAACTGGGGAACTTCTTCTAGTGCGCACCTTTCATCGGGAGTTGAGCATGAAGCTGTCCGTCGTGGGAGCCTGTCTCGTGATTTTGACGATGCTGGGGGTAGCGCCGGCGGCCGGCCAGCAGCAGGCCGGCGTTAAGGTCGCGTACGTGAACTCCCAGGCCATCCTCAAGCAGACCCCAGGATACGCCCAGGCCGAGTCGACCTTCGCCAAGGAGCTCGAGTCCTACCGGGGCGAGGTGCAGAAGCTGCAGGCCAGCCTCGACTCCTCGGCCTCCGATTTCGAGCAGCAGTCGGTGATGCTGAGCCCCACCCAGCGCCAGGCCAAGCGCAAGGAGCTGGAGGGCCAGCAGGACAAGCTGCAGCAGCGCACCCAGGAGCTGCAGCAGCGGGCATCGGCGCGCGAGCGGGAGCTGCTGGAGCCGATCCAGACCAAGGTCAACACGGTGATCGAAGGGTTGCGGGCCTCGGGGAATTACGCCATGATCTTCGACGTGAGCGCCCCCAACAGCGGGATCGTGACGGCCGACAAATCGCTCGATCTGACCGCGCGGGTCATCCAGCAGCTCAAGACCGGTACCTGAGCGCGTGACCGCGGGCCATCTCACCGCGCAGGCGGTCGCCGACCTCGTCGGTGGCCGCCTGCTTGGCGATGGGACGGTCCCGGTGCGCGCGGTGGCCACGCTGGAGCGGGCCGGGCCCGAGGCACTGTCGCTCGCGATCTCGGCCCGCTACGCCGACGCCCTCCGCGACTCCCGGGCCGGCACGGTACTGGTCCCCCAGAGTCTCGCGGAGGACCCGGGGCCTGGGCGGGCGCGCATCATCGTGGCGGCCCCGTACCGGTGTCTGGTGCGGGTGGTCGAGCAGCTCTTCCCCCAGCCTGCCCCCGCCCCGGGGGTCGATCCCACGGCGCGGATCGGCCCCGGCTCCTCGCTCGGGG
Source organism: Gemmatimonadales bacterium (assembly GCA_036566145.1). Classification (GTDB taxonomy): domain Bacteria; phylum Gemmatimonadota; class Gemmatimonadetes; order Gemmatimonadales; family GWC2-71-9; genus CAVVWJ01. Next base: position 2,791 of record DATCWW010000410.1, on the reverse strand, counting down.
CGGAAGTCAGCATCGGCCCGTTCGCCCTGCTGGGCCGCGACGTGCGCCTGGGCGATCGGGTCCGGGTGGCCGAGGGCGTCTCCATCGGCGACGGGGTCTCCGTCGGCGACGACAGCGTGCTTGGCCCCCGCGTGGTCTGCTACGCCGGGGCCCGGATCGGGAACCGGGTGGTGCTCAAGGCCGGGGCGGTGATCGGGGGCGACGGGTTCGGGTATCTTTCCGGCGCCGCCGGGCACGCCCGGATCCCGCACATCGGGGGGTGTATCCTGGAGGACGACGTGGAGGTGGGCTCCAACTCCTGTGTGGATCGAGGAAGCCTCGACGACACGGTCGTGGGCCGGGGGACCAAGCTGGACAATCTGGTGCACGTGGCGCACAACGTCCGCATCGGGGAGCGTTGCCTGCTCATGGCCGGGGTCGGGGTCGCGGGGAGCACACGGGTCGGGAACGACGTGATCCTGGCGGGACACGTCGGGGTCACCGACCATCTCCGGATCGGGGACGGAGCGCGGGTCGCGGCGAAGAGCGCCGTCTTCGGCGACGTGGAGGCCGGTGCGGTGATCAGCGGTCACCCCGCGCGCGCCAACCGGCAGTTCCTCCGGGCGCAGGCGGCGCTCTATCGCCTCACGCCCCTGCTCACCAGGCTGGAGCGCCTCGCCGAGCCTCGGGATGGGTAGGCGGACGCTGGCCGGACCGGCCACCGTCGAGGGCATCGGCCTGCATACGGGCGCGCGCACCACGGCCCGATGTCTCCCGTCGGCGCCGGGCGAGGGAATCCGGTTCCGTCGGACCGATCTTCCAGGCACGCCCCCGATCGCGGCCCGTCTCTCGGAGGTTCGCAGCACCGAGCGCCGGACCGCGCTGGGCGATGATCCCGTCTCGGTGCAGACGGTGGAGCACCTGCTGGCCGCGGCCGCGGCGCTCTGCCTGGACGATCTGCTGGTCGAGCTCGACGGCCCCGAGCCGCCGATCGGCGACGGGTCGTTCCAGCCGTACCTCACGGCGCTTCAGGCCGCGGGCGTGGCCGATCAGGCGGGGGAGCCCGTGGTCTACCGCGTCACGGCGCCCTTTCATCTGGTGGAAGGCGACTCCACCTACGTGGTGGCTCCGGCGCCGTCGCTCCGGCTCACCACCACGATCGAGTGGGCCCATCCGCTGATCGGGCGGCAGTCGGGGTGCTACGACATCACCCCGGGCGGCTTCGCCCGGGAACTGGCGGGGGCGCGGACCTTCGGCTTTCTTCGCGAGGCGGAGATGCTCCGGGCCCGGGGTCTGGCGCTCGGCGCGTCGGTGGATTCGACGCTCATCCTGTCCGAGGACGGTTTGGTCGGCGGCGCGCTCCGCTGGCCGGACGAGTTCGTCCGGCACAAGGCCGGCGACATCCTCGGCGACCTGGCCCTGGTGGGCGGCCGCGTGCAGGCGCACGTGGTCGCGACCAGGCCGAGCCATCAGGGCAACATCGCGCTGGCCCGCTGGCTTCACCGCACCGGACAGCGCGGCGGAGGCGTGGCGATGGACATCGGCCGGATCCTGGACGTGATCCCGCACCGATACCCGTTTCTCCTGGTCGACCGGATCATCGAGGTCGAGGGGAACCACCGGATCGTGGGGATCAAGAACGTCACGATCAACGAGCCGTTCTTCCAGGGCCACTTTCCGGGGCATCCGATCATGCCGGGCGTCCTCATCATCGAGGCCATGGCCCAGGTGGGGGGGATGCTGCTCCTGGGCACGATCGAGGACCCCGACCAGAAGGTGGTCTACTTCATGTCCCTCGACAACGTGAAGTTCCGCCGCCCCGTGCTCCCCGGCGACCAGCTGCGCTGCGAGCTCGAGATGCTGCAGAACCGCGGGCGCACCTGCCGGATGAAGGGCGTCGCCCTGGTGGACGGCAACGTCGTGGCCGAAGCCGAGATGATGGCGCGGGTGGTGGATCGGTGACACCGGCGGTCCATCCCACCGCGATCATCGACCCCGGCGCCGAGCTGGGCGTCGGAGTCGAGGTCGGCCCCTGGGCCATGATCGGCCCGGGCGTGACGGTGGGAGACCGCTGCCGGATCGGCCCCCGCGCCCGGTTGCAGCAGAACGTCAGGCTGGGCGCCGAAGTCCGGGTGGGCGACGGCTCGATCCTGGGCGGGGACCCGCAGGATCTCAAGTTCCAGGGTGAGGAGACCTGGGTTGAGATCGGCGCGGGCACCATCATCCGCGAGTACACCACGATCAACCGCGGGACCGGGGCGAGCTTCCGCACCGTCGTCGGGGAGCGCTGCTTCATCATGACGTACGTTCACCTCGCCCACGATTGCCACATCGGCGACGAGGTGGTGATCGCCAACGGGACCCAGCTCGCCGGGCACGTCACCATCCACGACCGGGCGGTGCTGAGCGGGCTCAACGCGGTGCATCAGTTCGTCACCATCGGAAGCTACGCCTTCGTCGGCGGCGGCTCGCGGGTCAACCAGGACATCCCGCCGTACGTGAAGGCGGTGGGCAACCCGATGGAGCTGTACGGGCTCAACTCGATCGGCCTGCAGCGGGCGGGCTTCCCGGGCGAGACCATCGCCGCGCTCAAGCGGGCCTACCGGCTCTTCTTCAATTCCGACCTGAACCTCTCGCAGGCGCTCGACCGGGCCCGCAGCGACCTCCCGCCGCTGCCGGAGGTTGAGCGCTTCCTGGCCTTCGTGGAGTCGTCCGAGCGGGGCGTGCCGGCGTGACCGCCGCGCTGCCGGTCGGCGTGATCGGCGTGGGCGCGCTGGGCCGCCACCACGCCCGGCATCTGGCCGACCTGCCC
>DATCWW010000386.1:0-4472 GCA_036566145.1 Gemmatimonadales bacterium | reverse complement strand
CGCGGGCGAGCCCCGGGCCGATCGCCTCGGCCACCGCGCGGGGCGTCGTTCCGGGCGGCACCTCCCGGACGCTCCCGTCCGGCAAGGTGACCTTGATGGGCACGCTCACGGCGCCTCCTGCACCGCCGGCGGGGCCACCGCGGGGGTCCGGGCCGCGTACGCGAAGTAGAGCGCGATCCCGATCACGAGGAGAGCGAAGACCAGCAGCCAACGGCCCACGCGGGCGCTGCCGGATGCAGCGGGACGTTCGGTCATACGAGCCTTTGCGAGTTCGGATTTCCCTGCGCAAGCACCGTAAAGCGATTAACTTAATGAGGTCGAGAATCCTATCGTAAGAGGACGCGCGTGCGCCACGACGATGACCGGCTGAGTACAGGAGAGGCGCTACTGTGGGCGGTGCTGGGGACCGGTGCCGGCCTCCTGGCCGGCGTTACGCTGAGCGCCTGGGTGGGTGGCGTCAGCCCGGGCCGGGTGCGCCGGGCCGCCAGTCGCCTGCGCGAGGCGCCGCCGCCGCAGCTCACCATCACGGCCTCGGTGCAGGCCGTCCGGGTGGCCCTCCAGGCCGAGCCCCGTCTCAGCAACCTCGGCATCCAGGCGGTGCCGGTGAGCCGGGGCGTGGTCGAGCTCCGGGGCTGGGTCCCCAGCCGCATCGCCCGCACCGTGGCGGGCCGCACCGCGCTCGCCGTCCCCGGCATCGAGAGCGTCATCAACAGCATCCTGGTGCGGGGCGAGGACGACCAGGCCTCCGAGGAACCGCGGGCCAACGACCAAACGGCATGACCGAGCCGCTCGCGCCCCAGTACGATCCCGCTCAGATCGAAGCTCCCCTTTATGCCTGGTGGCAGGACCAGGGGCTGTTCCGGCCCGAGCACGCCCCCGCCGGGCTCGCCGCCGAGCCGTACGTCATCATGATGCCGCCGCCCAACGTCACCGCGGAGCTGCACGCGGGGCACGGCCTCAACAATACGGTGCAGGACGTGCTGGTCCGGTTCGAGCGCATGCGTGGCCGCCGCGCGCTCTGGCTCCCCGGCACCGACCACGCCGGGATCGCCACCCAGAACGTGGTCGAGCGGCTCCTGGCCAAGGAGGGGATGACCCGGTTCGACCTGGGCCGGGAGGCGTTCGTCGAGCGGGTGTGGTCCTACGTGCACCGCACCGGCGCCACCATTCTCGAGCAGCTCAAGGCGATCGGCTGCTCGGCGGACTGGTCGCGGACCTACTTCACCCTCGACGAAGGGCTCTCGCGGGCGGTGCGCGAGACCTTCGTACGGCTGTACGAGGAGGGGCTGGTCTACCGCGGGCACTACATCATCAACTGGTGTCCCCGCTGTCTCACCGCCCTCTCCAACGAGGAGGCCGAAAAGGAGGAGACCGAGGGGCGGCTCTGGCACCTGCGGTATCCCCTGGCCGACGGCAGCGGCAGCGTGGTAGTGGCCACCACCCGACCCGAGACGATGCTCGGCGACACCGCCGTGGCGGTGCATCCCGATGACGAGCGCTATCGCGACCTCATCGGGCGCGAGATCCGCCTGCCGCTGGTAGACCGGCCGATTCCCATCGTCGCCGACGACGCCGTCGACCCGTCGTTCGGCTCGGGGGCGGTGAAAGTCACGCCCGCGCACGACCCGGCGGACTTCGAGATCGGCCGCCGGCACCACCTGCCCAGCATCGACGTGATGACCCCCGAGGCGCGCATGAGCCTCGCCGCCCCGGAGCGGTTCCAGGGGCTCGACCGCGCCGAGGCGCGCCGGCAGGTGGTGGCGGAGTTCGAGGCCGCCGGGCTCCTGGTCAAGGCGGAGCCGCACCGGCACGCGGTGGGACACTGCTACCGTTGCGGGACGGTGATCGAGCCGCGCCTGTCGGAGCAGTGGTTCGTGAAGATGGAGCCGCTGGCCCGGCCCGCCCTGGCCCGGTATCGCGACGGCACGCTCCAGTTCATCCCCGAGCGTCGGGGAGAGGATTACGCCCGGTGGCTGGAGGGAATCCGCGACTGGTGCATCTCCCGCCAGCTCTGGTGGGGGCACCGCATTCCGGTGTGGTACTGCGAGGCGCCCGGGTGCGGACGCACCAGCGTGAGCCGCACCGACCTGGAGCGTTGCCCCGGCTGCGGCGGTGCGGTGCGGCAGGACGACGACGTGCTCGACACCTGGTTCAGCTCCTGGCTGGTGCCGTTCTCCAGCCTCGGCTGGCCCGACCGGACCGACGATCTCCGGACCTACTATCCCGGCCACACGCTGGTGTCGGCGCCGGAGATTCTCTTCTTCTGGGTGGCCCGGATGATCATGTCCGGGATCCACATGATGGGCGAGGTACCGTACACCCGGATGTACCTCCATGGCACCGTGCGCGACACCCAGCACCGGAAGATGTCCAAGTCGCTGGGCAACGGGATCGACCCGCTGCAGGTCGTCGAGCGCTACGGCGCCGACGCGCTGCGGTACTCGCTGATCTCGGGAATGTCGGTGGGCACCGACGTCATCCTCGATCCCAACGATCTCGAGTCCAGCTTCGGGCCGGCCCGGAACTTCGCCAACAAGCTCTGGAACGCAGGCCGCTTCATCCTCTCGAATCTCGAGGGTCCGCCGCGCCCGCTCGCGGGCGGACCGGCGGCGGTGCGCCGCGACGAGCTTACCCTGGCGGATCGGTGGATCATCGCGCGCTGTGAGGCCACCGTGCGCGAGGCCACCGAGGCCTACGAGCGCTTCCGCCTGAACGAGGCGGCCGCCGCGGTCTACCGGTTCATCTGGAGCGACCTCGCCGACTGGTATATCGAGCAGATCAAGCCCCGGCTCTACGGCGATCTGCCCGGCGGCGACGTGGCCCGGGCCGTCGCGACCCAGACCTTCGACGTGGCGCTGCGGCTGCTGCACCCGGTGATGCCGTTCGTCACCGAGGCGCTCTGGCGCCGGTTCCCCGCCCGACCCGCGGACGCCTCGATCTCGGTGGCGCCGTGGCCGCGACCCGACCACCGGGCGGAGGATGCGGCCGCGCTCCGCGAGTTCGGTCTGGTGCAGGAGCTGGTCGGCGCCATCCGCGGGATCCGGGCGGAGTACGGGGTGCAGCCCGGGCAGCCGGTGCGGGTGGTGGTGAGCCGGGACGGCGGAGCGCCCGATCCCGCGCTCGGCCGGGAGCGCGCGACCGTGTCCCGCCTTGCCAAGGTGTCCGAGCTCGCCTTCCGGGAGCCGACGGAGCGGGTGGGCGGCCACGCGGTGCTGTCCGACGGCACGTCGGTGTTCGTCCCCCTGGGCGACGCCATCGATGTCGGGCGGGAGTGCGGCCGGCTGAGCAGTGAGGTCGATCGCCTCGGCCAGCTCGTCACGTCCCAGGAGAAGAAGCTGGGCAACGTGCAGTTCGTCTCCCGCGCCCCGGCCGACGTGGTGGACCGCGAGCGGCAGAAGCTCGCCGGATGGCGGGAGCAGCGCGAGGTGCTGGTTCGGAAGCGGGAGCTGCTGGGGTGCGGGTGAAGGCGGTATGGCGGTACCGCCGTACCGTCGGCCTCGTCTTCCTCACCCTCCTCTCGTGCGCCCGCATGGAGCCGCCGCCGGGAGGCCCGCCCGACGCCGAGCCGCCTCAGCTCATCGGAACCGTTCCGGACTCGATGGCTCAGCTTCCCGGCTTTCACGGGGACGTCGAGTTCCGCTTCGACGAGGTGATCTCCGAGGGCTCGACCGCGAGCACCGGCACCGGAACCGGCGACCTGGAGAAGCTCATCCTCCTGTCGCCGACGACCCGGGTACCCGACGTAAACTGGCGCCGATCCCGGATCACCGTTCGTCCCGCCGAAGGCTGGCGCGCGGACAGGGTGTACCGGGTGGAGCTGCTGCCGGGAGTAACCGACCTGCGGCGCAATCGGAGCGAGGAGGGTAAGGTGGTGACGTTCTCCACCGGCGGACCTCCGCCGTCCACGACGCTCCGGGGGACCGTCGTGGACTGGACCTCGGCCCGGCCGGCCGCCGAGGCGTTGGTGGTGGCACTCCTGCTGCCCGACAGTCTGCCGTACCGCGCGCTGGCCGACTCGTCGGGGCACTTCACCTTCGGCCCACTGCCCGCGGGCGACTATGTGGTCTATGGCGTCCTGGATCAGAACACGAACCACGTGGCGGACTCCCGGGAAGCCTTCGACAGCGTCCGGTTGGCGCGCGGGCACAGCGACGCCGGTGAGCTGTGGGCCTTCGTGCACGACACCACTCAGCCCCGTATCCGCACCGTGACGGTGGGCGACAGCGTGAGCGCCACGATCGAGCTGAGTCAGCCGATCGACCCTCGCACTCGGCTCGCGCCCGGCTCGGCGATCGTGGCCCTGCTCCCCGACTCGTCGCCCGTTCCCGTCGTGTCCCTGCTCCCCAAGCAGGTGGATGACAGCCTGCATGCCGCCGCCGCGGCGCGACCCGACAGCCTGCGACCCGATTCCCTCCAGGCCGACTCGCTCCAGGCGGACACCGCCCCGGCTCCGGGCCGACGCCCGGGCGTGC
>DATCWW010000363.1:0-2093 GCA_036566145.1 Gemmatimonadales bacterium | reverse complement strand
ACGCCGGCAGCCTCGGCCTGCTGCACGGGCTGGAGCTGGGTTCGCCGCCGGCCGCCCCGCTCGCCCCCGGGCTGGTTCACGCCGGCGGCCTGGTGCTCGTGGCACTCGCGGCCGATCGCGCCGGCAGGCAGATCGGCATCGGCCGGGCACTGGTGGACAACGTCCTCGGTGTGGCCCTCTCCGCCGCGCCGGCGGAAGCCATCAACCGGGCGCTCTCGACCGGGCTCAGCGACGAAGGCCTGGTCGGCGTCCTGGGCGGACTGATCCCTCAGGAGGCGGCGGACAGCCGGCTCGCGGGAACGGTGGCGGTCTTCCTCGCCGATCCGGAGGAGCGGCACCGCTGGCAATGCCTGCAGTCGCTGTTCGAGCAGATCGCCGACGAGAGTGAAGCGGTCGCGTGGGAGGCAACGGCGCCTTTGTCGCTGGTCCTCGAGCCGGCGGCGGGATGTCCGGGCGAGGCGCTCACGCTGCGGGTCGCCTCGGCGCACGACCCGATCGAGCCCTCCGGCACCGGCTTTGCCATCGCGTCCGCCTTGACCAGCAGCGCGGGCGCCGTCGTCTTCGCCTCCAGCGGTCGTCCCGCGCTCACCGCTCCGGTGACCAGCGCCGATCCGGGCACCGGCCGCGTCGTCGTCCGCATTCCCCCGGATGCGCGGAGCGGATGGGTCGGCGTGGTTCTGGCCGCCGCCCGCGAGGCGAGCAACAAGGCCCGGACCGCTCTGCGTGCGCGCTGGCGGCGCCTCAACAAGAGCACGGCGTGTCTGGCTTCGGCTCCGGTTCCCGTCGAGGCCATCGTCGATCTCCCCGATCCGCCCTCGCCGCCGAGGCCGGGCGCACCCCGCTTCGAGGGTGGGCTGCCCAGCATCGTCACCTTCGCGGCCGAGCCGGCGGTGGTGGATGCCGGCGCGAGCTTCGAGCTGCGGTGGCAGGTGGAGGGCGCCGAGAGCCTCGAGATCCAGCCGGGCTCCCGAACGGTCGAATCTCCCGGCTCGCTTTCCATCACGGCGACCGACCAGCATCGCACCCTGGTCTACTCGCTGGTCGCTAGCTCGCCCTGTGACGCCGTCACCGGCACGGCGGAGGTCCGGGTCCGCGCCCGCATCCGCGATCTCGACCTGAGCCAGAGTGGCCGAGGCGCGCCCTACATCGCCGGTCAGCCGCTCGAGGTGCGGGTGAGCTACACGCCGGCCGATGCCCCGATGCGGGCGGCGGTCGAGCTGGAGGAGACCACGATCGCGCTGGCAGGCGACGGTGGTATCGGCAGCGGTGAGATCCCGCCGGAGCTGGCAGTGCAGGGGCTACGGGGCAGGGTGACCCTCGCGACCGACGCCGGCGAGATCGAGGACGAGCGCGCCTTCGGCCCGCTGACGTTCGTCCAGGCCCGGTCTCGCCGCGTGGCGCTGCTCCGGCCCGCCGTCTTCGCCGACGGCTTCCGGCGAGTCACCTCGTCCGAAGCCCGCGACGCGGTCTCGGGCGCCGGCCGGCGAGCGGGACTCGCGGTCGAGCTGCACGAGCCGGTGTGGGTCGAGGACCAGGACCTGGCGTTCGAGGGCGATCCCGGCGGTGTCCCCACCGCGACCGCGATCCTCGAGCGCCTGGGCGTGGTCGCGGCCCGCCATCCGGATCTCGCCGGCGCTTGTTGGGTCGCCCTGGTGCCATCCATCAGCGAAGCCGGCGCCCTGTTCGTGAGCCCCGGCGACGCGACGCCGCTCCTCGCGGTCTGCACCCCGGACCGCCTGGGCGAAGTCTTCGCCGCCGAAGCGCAGGAGGCCGGCGCCACCACGCGGCTTCGGATCACCGGCACGCTGCTCGACGGCGCGATCTTCAGCCCCGACACCCCGATGGTCGAGGTGCGCGGCGCCGGTCCCGGCACCGGCAACGACATCGGCCTTACCGCGTGCGTGCTCGATGCCCGGAACCAGGTCCAGGCGCAGCTCCCGCTTCGGACCGTCCGCAACGGGCTCCCCGCCGCGCTGGTGGCTCTCGTGCCGGTGAGCCCGCAGACCACGGCGGTCGAGCTTCGCGCCGACAGCGACGCGGCGATGGAGCTCCGGCGGGCGCTGCGGCTCCGCGCCATCGGCGCCGACCTGGAG
>DATCWW010000346.1:0-6281 GCA_036566145.1 Gemmatimonadales bacterium | reverse complement strand
CGCGGGCGCTGCGCGGCACCGAGGGCAGCCGTGGCGGGCACCCGGGCGAGGCCGATGCCGCCGTGGATCCGCTCACCGGCTGCCCCACCGGGCCGGTGCTCGACCGCAGGCTGGGGGAGGAGTTCGAGCGCGCCCGGCGCTACGCGCTGAGCTTCAGCCTGATTCTGCTCGACGTGGACGCGCTGGCCGGGGTGAACGAGCGTCTCGGATCCGAGGCGGGGGACCGGCTGCTCCGGGGCCTCGCGGCGCGGGTGCGCAGCCAGCTCCGGCTTCCCGACCTGCTGTGCCGCTACGGCGGGGACGAGTTCGCGATCGTGCTGCCCGAGACCGGCATCGACGGCGCGCTCCGGTCGGTGGCCCGGATCCGGGAAGCGCTCTCCGCCGCCCCACTCGACCCGACGCTCGCGGGCGAGCGTCCTCGCGTCAGCGCGGGCGTCGTCACCTATCCCCATCCCGCGGCCGACCGCCCGGACGATCTCGTCGCGCTGGTGGAGGCGGGGCTGGCGCGAGCCAAGGGGCAGAGCGGCGAGCGGGTCGGCGTCGCCGAGTAACCGGACGATCACTTCCGCTTCAGCCACTCCGTCGGATCCAGCGCGACCTGGTTCTCGCCCCGGATCTCGAAGTGCAGGTGCGCGCCGTAGTCGCTGTTCTCGCCTCCCACCGTCCCGATCGTCTGCCCCTTGCCGACCGTTCCGCCGAGCTTGACCGACGCGCTCTGGAGATGGGAATAGACCGAGTAGTACCCGTTCCCATGCTCCAGGACGATGGTGAGGCCGTAGGTCCCGAACTGTCCCACCAGGCGGACCTTGCCCGATTCGACCGCATGGACCGGCGTGCCCACCGCCGCCGCGATCCCGACGCCGTTCCACCGGATGATGCCGCCGCTCGGCAGCGTGTCGCGGCCGAACCGGTAGACGATGGTCCCCTCCACCGGCCAGTCGAGGTTCCCGATGTCGGCGGTGGTGATCGAGCCGGGGAGCGGGGTGGCGCCGCGGAGGGCGCGGGACGCGTCGTCGCGGCGGGCCCGCTCCAGCGCGGCGAGCAGGCTGTTGAGCCGGGATTCGTCCTTCTGTAAGGCGGCGAGCCGCCGCTCGGTGCTCCGGGCCGATCGGTTGAGCGCGGCGAGGCGCCGAGTGCGTGCATCGGCCAGCTCGGAGTACTTGGCGAACTCGGCCTCCCGCTCCTCCCGGGAGCGGTCGAGCTGGCGCCGGACGTCGAGCAGGTCGTCCCGCTGCTCGACCACGCGGTTGCGCAGCTTTTCCACGTCGGTCATCAGCGCCCGATCCTGGCGGCTGGTGAGATAGAGGTACTTGTAGCGGCTCAACAGGTCGCCGAACGACTCCGCCGCGAGGAGGGCCTGGAAGGTGTAGAGCGGGCCGCGCTTGTAGATCTCCACCAGTCGGCGCTCCAGCACCGCGCGCCGCTCGGCCAGGTTGTCCTCCGCCAGGATCAGCTCGGCGCTGCTGCGGTCGAGCTGGCTGGTGAGGCCGCTGATCTGCCGCTCGATCTCGTCTACGATCCTGCCGGTGGACTCCCGCTGGCGCTCCAGGTTGGTGAGCTCGTCGCGGACGTCGTGCACCTGGCCCTGGAGCCGCTCCTGCTGCTGCTGCAGCCGGTCGCGCTCCCGCCGGATCTCCTCCAGGCGCTTGCGGCTGGCTTCGATGTCGTTCTGGGCGTGAACGGCCGGTGGTGGGAGAAAGAGAGCGACCCCGAATGTCATCCCGAGCGCAGCGAGGGACCTGGCCCGGAGGGACCGGAACCGCTCGAAGCAGATCCCTCGCGGTGCTCGGGATGACAGCCGCTGCGCTCGGGATGACCCCGCGGCTGCTGCGGTCCCCCCGTGCCCCCCCTCAGACATGCCGCAGGTGGCGGCCCACGCTCACCAGGCTGCCACACAGGCCGAGGAGCACGCCGAACACCACGATCAGCAGCATCTGGTCCGGGCGGAAGAAGATGAGGTCGTGGAGCGGCCCCCCCGCGCTGTCCCGGAAGAGCCGCCAGCCGGCCCAGCAGAGCCCCAGCGACAGCAGACCGCCCAGCAGTCCCTTGAGCGCGCCCTCGAGCAGGAACGGGCCGCGGATGAACCAGTTGGTGGCGCCCACCAGGCGCATGATGGCGATCTCGCGGGCGCGCTGCAGCAGGGTGAGCCGGATGGTGACGCCGATGATCACCACCGCCACGGCGGCGAAGGCCAGCCCGATCACCAGGCCGACCAGACCGGTCACGTTCCGGAGCTGATCCAGCCGCTGGATCCAGTCGCGCCCGAAACGCACGTCGTCCACGAAGGTGAAGCCCCGGAGGCGCTCGGCCACCCGCTCCACGGTCCGGGCGTCGCGGTATCCCTCCTTCATCCGGACTTCGATCGAGGCCGGCAGCGGGTTCACCTGCAGGTCGCGGTAGGCGTCGCGGAATTCGACCAGCTCGCTGCGCGCCCGGGCGAGCGCCTGCTCCTCGGAGACGTAGGCGACCGAGCGGACCTCGGGAAAGGCGGCGATGTCCTCGGTCGCGAGCGCGATCGTCTCGGCGGGGGTCCCGCGGAACACGAACGCGACGATCTCCACCCGCTCCTCGATGCCGCGGAGCGCCTCGCGCAGGTTGATCGCCACCAGTCCGAAGAGGCCGAGGGTGAAGAGAGAGAAGGCGATGGTGGTGATGGACAGCGCCGACAGGAGCGGGGCCCGGCGGAAGGAGAGCAGGGCCTCGCGGGTGAGGAGCCTCACGACGACGTCTCCGACTGCGCCGACTCCGGCTCGTCGGCCTGGCTGTCGTACACCACCGAGCCCTCGCGGAGCTCGATGATCCGGTAGGGCGCCTGCCGCACCAGGTCGAGGTCGTGGGTCGCCATGACCACGACGGTGCCCCCGGCGTTGATGTCGCGCAGGAGCTGGAAGACCCCGCGGGTGGCCCGCTCGTCGAGATTGCCGGTCGGCTCGTCGGCGACCAGGATGCTGGGATCGTTCACCAGGGCCCGCGCGATCGCCACGCGCTGCTGCTCTCCGCCCGAGAGCTCCCGGGGGTAGGCCCGGCTCTTGGCCGAGAGGCCGACCTGGGTCAGCACCCGCATCACCCGCGCGGCGATGGTGTCGCGCCGGGCGCCGGTCACCTCGAGGGCGAAGGCGATGTTCTCCGCGGCGCTCCGGTCCTCCAGCAGCCGGAAGTCCTGGAACACGATGCCCAGGCGGCGCCGGAGCCGCGGCACCTCATCGGCCCGGAGCTCGCTCACGCTGTACCCGGAGACCCGCACCTCGCCGCTGGTGGGCTGCTGTTCGGCAAACAGCAGCCTCATGATGGTGGACTTGCCCGCGCCGGAATGGCCGGTGAGAAAGACGAACTCACCCTTCGCCACCCGGAAGGAGACGTCCTTCAAGGCGAGGGCACCGTTGGGATACGATTTGTAGACGTGGGCGAAGCGGATCACGGAAGATGAAGCTAACGGATGCGAGGGGGAGAATAAACGGGGAGAGGCGAAGGGCTTTCGCCCTTCGCCTCTCCCCTATCTCCCAACCGCCTGCCGCAGATCGTCGATGATGTCCTCCGCGTCCTCCAGCCCGCAGCTCAACCGGAGGAACCCGTCGGGAATGCCGATGGCCGCGCGGCCGTCGGGCCCGAGCTCCTTGTGGGAGGTGAGCCGGGGCTCCGACACCAGGCTTTCGACGCCAGCGAGGCTCGGCGCGTGCGCGATGAGCTTGAGCCGCTTGAGCGCGCGCTCCGCCGCCGGGATGCCGCCGGCGAGCTCGAGGCCCACCATCCCGCCGAAGCCGGCGAGGACCGCGCGGGCGTGGACGTGGTCCGGATGGGAGGGCAGGCCGGGGTAGTGCACCCGCGAGAATACCGGCTGCGTCTCCGCCCAGCGGGCGACCGCCAGCCCGGTGGCGTTGTGCCGCTCCACCCGCACCGCGAGGGTCCGCATCCCCCGGTCGATCAGCCAGGCGGTATGCGGATCGATCGCCTGGCCCCAGACCTGGAGCAGCCGTCGCACCTCCTCGACGAACGAGGCCGATCCCGCCACCGCGCCCGCGACCACGTCGCTGTGGCCGTTGAGGTACTTGGTGGCGCTGGTGATGACCACGTCCGCCCCGTGCTCCAGCGGGCGGAAGTTGATCGGGCTGGCGAAGGTGGCGTCCACCAGGAGGGCGAGCCCGAACTCCCGCGCCACGTGGGCGATGGGGCCCAGGTCTACCACCCGCATCAGCGGATTGGTCGGCGTCTCCACGAAGATCGCGCGGGTGGTCTTTCGAACCGCCTTGCGCCACTGGCGGGGATGCTCCGGGTCGGCATACGTCACCTGCATCCCCAGCCGGGTCAGCTCCTCGTCGAAGAACCGGCGGGTACCGCCGTAGATCCAGCTGCTGCTGATGAGATGTTCATCGGGACGGAGCACGGCCACGTGGGCCAGCGCCGTCGCGCCCATGCCGCTGGCGCAGAAGAGCGCCTCCTCGGCCCCCTCGAGCTGGGCGTACTTCGCCGCCAGCGCGACCTGGTTGGGCGTGTTGCCGTACCGGGTATAGAGGACCTCCTCCTCCGACCCGACCGGGTTGGTGTAGGTGCTGCTCTGGACGACGGAAGGGGCGATGGGAGTCCAGTCGGGGCGGCGGCGCGGCGTGCCGTGGATGGCCGTGGTGGAGAGGCCGTACCGCCGAAGGCTCATGCCGTGCGGAGCGGCCGGTAGCGCACCCCGTCCGAGCAGAGGATGCGATAGGCGACCAGCGCCTGCAGCGCCTCCCGGGCCCGGCCCTCCGGCCACCCCAGGGCCACCGCCAGCTCCGCCGGCGTCGCGCCGTCCCGCGCGATCAGCGCGTCGAACGTCGCCCGCGCGTCGGCGCTGGCCCAGCCCAACAGGCAGGGCGCCTCCGCGCCGTAGAGCGTCGCGGTGATGGCGAGGCGATGGTGAGTGAGGACGTGCTCGATCGCCTCGTGCTGCTCCTCGCGCAGGCCGCGCAGCACCAGGAACGGCGCCGGCGTCACCGGCTCGGCGAGCAGGAGCTTGGCCACGACCTCGTCGGCACAGCTCAGGTCGAGCAGCTCCACGTCGGAGAAGTCCAGCCACGCGGTGTGGCAGTCCGAGTGCGCCAAGGCGGCCTCGATGCGGTTCCGGACGGCGGCGCCGGTGGGACGGGTGACCAGGCACGGATAGGGCAGCGTGACCGTCTCCCGGAGCAGGCGGCCGATGCGGATAGTCTGGATCATCGCGACTCGGCTTCCTGCGCGGGGATGATGATCTGCACCTGGGCTCCGGGAAAGTAGGGCAGGTGTTCGCTGAGGGGGACGTCCTCGTCCCACGGCGGGACGATCGTGAGCCGCGCGGTGCCGCTCCGGATCGAGATCTTGCCCTTCCACTGGTCGAGGAACCGCTTGATGAACGCCAGTCCCTGGCCTCGACCCGGGTCGCGGAACCGGCTCACGCCCTGGATCAGGGCGGCCTCGAGCGCGGTGCCGTCGCCCCAGCGCTCGCCGAACCGCTTGGCGTGGGAGCTCTCCAGCGACCGCCGAAAGCCCACCCCCCCGTCGCTCACCGCGATCACCACCACCCGCCGCCCGAGTCGGCGGCGGAAGTTGTACGCCTGCACCGCCACCCAGCCGCTGGTGCCGGCGTGCTCCACAATATTCTGGCACGCTTCCGAAAGCGCCATAGTGAAGCGCAGCGTCGCCTTGAGCTCGAGCCCGAGCTCGCCGTGCAGAATGCGGGTGGCGCCCTCGGAGATCTTTCCGACTACCTCGTGCACGTCCTCGGTCGCCCGCACCGGCGTCACGTCCAGCAGCACGTCCGACGGCCCGGTGGTGGGCGGCCGAGGCACCTTGCCGTGCAGCTCGAAGAGGTCGGCGGCGTGGTGGAAGAACCCGGCCCGGGCCCAGTACCGCTTCACCTCCTCGCTCTGCGGCACGGTGAACAGCGGCTTGTCCCGCTTGGCCTCGGCCAGCGCCTGACCAGCCGTGAGCATGCCGATCAGGCCGTAAGGCGACGCCCACTGCGCCGCACGCGCGTCGATCAGCAGCTTCTCCTCGGGCGGCCAGCTCCCGAACCCGGCGGCGAACTGGTCGAAGGTCCGGTCGTCCAGCTGGGCGGGCACCTCGACCACCCGGCTCACGGGGCCACCAGCTCGCCGCGGAGGTGGTGGACCAGGCCCCCCGCGCCGCGAAAGGCCGCGTTCCGCCCGGCCATCGCGTTGGCGTGGGCGATCGCGGCCTCCACCCCGTCACCGGCGAAGAGCCGGGCGGCGGCAGCGGCGCCGAACACGTCGCCGCACCCGGTCGGATCGGGGTCGGCCACGTAGGGCGCCGGG
>DATCWW010000342.1:0-4222 GCA_036566145.1 Gemmatimonadales bacterium | reverse complement strand
GCGGGCGGGGGTTTTTCGTCGGGCATTGGTTCCTCCCATGCAGAGAGCCCCCGCATCAGCGAGGGCTCGTGATTGATGTAAGTGCAGGTCAGGCGGCTGTCATGAAAGTGAGTTGGAGTGCGCTCCTGTGACTGGTCATGGAAGGGTCATCGACCCCGAGCCCGATGCTGGACTCAGTGGCCACCAGTGGCCGCAGACTGACCCTGATCTCGATGGGATCGGGCCGCCAGGCAGGCTCGGCAGGCTCGTCCCGCAGCAGCTCCATAGCCGCATCCCAGGCCCCAGACGCAAGCCACCGGGTGGCCTGCGTCTGAAGCGTGGCCGCTTTGCCGTACTGCTCGCCCAGATCCTTGAAGCGCACGCCCGTGCGTGCCTTGAGCAGCAGCGCCTCCAGGACGGGCCGCTTCGGCCCGGCATCACTGCGCCCCTTCAGCAGAGGCTCAACCCTGGCCCATCCGGCATCCGTCAGGACAGGCACGCCGCGGTCACGCGACGTGAACCATGCGGTGAGCTTGCATGCCACGCCCTGACGCTTCGCAGTGGCATGCACCACCTCCGCCTGGACCTCCAGGCGCTCCAGGAGCTCCGCGCGCAGCGCGGGTGTCAGGCCCGGCAGATTGCTGCGCGCCTGCTTCGCCAGGCGCTCGAAGTCCTGGACCCTGCGCTCCGCCTGCTCGACATCGCGCTGCCAGGCCAGGGCCTCCGTGCGGAGGCCCTCCAGGCTGGTCAGCTCGTCGGACAGCGGCTTGATGGCCGCCTCCACGGCGGCTTCCGCCTCCGCGCCGGCAAGGCCGCGCTTGGCCGCCTGGCGGGCGGCCACGGCCATGGTCACGTCGATGACCTGCTGCTGCTCCGCCAGGCGCTGGTCAAGGCCGGCAATCCTGGCCACATGGTCCACGTGATCGGCCCTGGCCGTGCCGATCCACTCACGGGCCATGGCCTGCATGCGGTCGGCATCGCCCAGCAGGGCGACCACGTCGCCCCAGACCGACGCCTCCACGGCGTCCACATCCAGGGCCGGGCAGGAGCAGGTGCCACCGGCGCCGGGATACTTCTCCTCACGCCCCTTGCACCGGTAGTCGTACACGCCGGGGCGGTGGTTGTGCCCCATGTACACGCTTCCGCAGGGGCTGGTGAGCCTGCCGGACAGCAGGTACGCCCTGGTGTTGGCGGGCACTGTCCGCGGCGCGGCATCGGCCGCTGCGCGAAGCTCCGCCGCCTCCTTCTTCTTGAGGATCTTCGGGAGTTTGATGATGACCTGCTCCCCGTAGAGCAGGGAGCCGTCGGCCCGGCGGGCCGCACTGGTGCCGCGCCAGATGATGCGGCTGTTCAGCGTGCCCTCGCTCAGCATGACGCGGCGTGCGTTCTTGCGCGTCCACGGCTTGCCCGCCCTGGTCAGGCGGCCCTCCGCATTCCAGGTCAGGGCCACGGTGCGCCAGCTCCGCTTGGCGAGGTAGACCTCGCGCCCGCGGCGCAGGGTCTGCGCCTCCTTCTTGCAGACGACGTACCGGCCGCCCTTAACGCTCCATCCGAAGGGGATGGCGCCGCCCGGATACAGGCCCTCCAGGGCCCTTTCCTGAATGCCGCCCTGGGTGCGCTTGCGGATCAGCTCGCGCTCCCTCTCTGCATAGCTGGCCGCATCCCGCATCCGTTCGCGGCCCTCGGGCGTGCTGTTGTCGTAATCGCCGTCCACCACGGCGACATATACACCGAGATCCTCCAGGTCCCACACCCAGCGCCAGAAGGCGCGGCCGGTGCGCCCGATGGCGCGGCCCTCATTGACCACGACCATGTCGAAAGGGCGCGGACTCGTCACCGAGTCGGTCATCAGGCGCTTCAGGTCCGGCCTGTCGTGTGCCTCCAGGCTGCCGCTCAGGCCCTCGTCGGCATACGTGCCGACGTGCTCCCAGCCCTTGCGTGCGATGTAGCGCGCAGTGGCCTTGCCGGTATAGGTGATCCCGTACCCCTTGACCTGCTCCTCGGTGGACACCCGGAGGTAGTCCACCGCGCGCAGGCGCGACGCGGCCGCCGCGTCGGCGGCCTTGATCGCCCGTGTGAGAGCCTTGCCCATGTCAGTCCTTCCGCGACTGGCCGGACCCCGGCATCGTGTGGCGCGCTGCCGGGGTCACCCGTACGGCGATGACCTTACGCTGACGGGGTGTCGGCCGAAGGGCTGAAAAGGATTTCCAGAATGCGCCGCCGGTTCGCTTCGGCGACCGGCTTCTCGTCGCGCCATGAGATGTCGATGTGCGGCACCGGGCGCTGCTCGCGCAGCCACTGGGCGGCCTCGTCGCCCGATGGTGCTCCGTCCTGCATCACTCCTCCTCCCCGCCCCTTCGGGACCGGGATGCGATGTACTCCTCCCGCCACAGGCCCGGCCTCCACCGGGCCACCGCTTCGGCTATGTGCGCCGGCGGGGGCGCAAGCATGTTCATGGGGTCCATGTCGTGCTTGCCGGGGCCACGGAAGAAGTCCCACGCGTCGCGCGGCTTGAGAAACGCGGGGGCCAGCATGAAGCGGCCCGATCCCAGGCCCGTCTTGCTGTCCCACGCGAGCTGCTGGCCGATGCCGCGAGCGGCCGGGCCGCTCTCCACGGCGTGCTGGAACTTCGCCGGGGTGTCCAGGATGCCCCGGGCGCTGAAAGGCCCCAGGACCACTGTGTGAGTGGCTTCCTGGGGCCCGTACCTGATCTGGCCGACCACGGCCATGCGGTGCGTTCTGGACCTGAGAGCATCCAGAGCCTCGATGGCGAGCTCGGCGACCTGTTCAGCCGTTCGCTGCGAGTTCTCCGGGTCGGTCAGGATCTGCGCCACGGCGTCTGTTTCGCGCTTGCTCACCCTCGCGGCTCCATTTGCTCACGACGCTCTGGGAGACTCCCAGGCGGTCGGCGATCTCGTACGTGGTCATGCCCTGCACGGTGGCGAGGTAGATGCGGATCTTGTACCGCTCGTCCGCCTCCAGGGCTTCCTTGTGCGACAGCTGGACATCGTCCAGGACTGCTTCTCTCACATGGTCGGGCAACTGAATCCTCTTCTTGGGAGGCATGGCGGTGGGGGGTCCCCTCGGTAGGCAGTCGGTGGCAGCGCATCCAGTGTGAACGAGGCGCCGGTATCGGCACCCCGTCACGCACTGTATTGGCGAAAACCTTACCGACCGTGATCCCGGTTGGGCCGACCATGGGCGGGATGTTGACGCAGGTCACGGGCTCCGCCACCAGGAGTGACGGGTCCTGGGCTTGCGGTGCCGGCCATGCGCACGCGTCCAGAAACGCGTGCGCAGCACGGCGTAGGCGGGGCGGGCAGTGCGCCCGCTCCCGCGTGCGGTGGTGCTCACGCCGCGCGTTCGCCCTTCTTGATCAGCTCATCGAGCTTGGCGAGGGCCTGGTCCTCGGAGGACCCGAAAAAGAGCTGATTCGCCCAGGCGTTGTCCAGGCCCAGGATCTCCTGGGCGCGCTCGGGGATGGTGATCCATCCGTCCTCGATGTCCAGCATTGACGCTGTCTCCAGCCTGCGGCCGTCGTCATCCTCGTCGTCCGACTCCCAGAGGAGCGCATCGCCGTTCAGCGCGCAGGCCCAGCCTGCGATGCAGTGCGTCGTGCCGCACTCCGTGCGCTCGCCCCAGCTCGTCTGGTCGTGCGTCTCGGGGTGCTTGGTGATCTGCTCGCGCACTGCGCGCATCAGATCCAGGTTGTAGGCCATGCTCTCCCTCTCCTTGGAAGTGGAAGGCCCGCCCCGGATCAATGGGGCGGGCCGTGCGCGGGCGGCCGTCACCGCCAGGTGTCGGAGGAGCTTCCCCCGGATCATGCCCGCGTCGTGCCCCTGGCCGGACTCGAACCGGCGCTTGAAGGCCCGTTTAAATGGGCCTGCCTCTACCACTGGGCTACAGGGGCTCATGCAGAAGCCCCCGCAAGGATCACGGGGGCTTCGTGGCGCTGTGCTATCGATGGTCAGCCTCTGCGCTGCTCGCCCATGATGGGCAGGCCGCATTCGTACGGATTCGGCGCCTGGCGGGGCCGCCAGTGCTCCGGCGCGACGCCGGGGCCCGAGCGCTCCCAGAGCGCCCAGGTCATGTAGCAGGCCTGGAGCCAGGCACGCGCCGATGCGGTGCTCTCGAAGGTCAGGAGCTGGAGCTTCCCGGACTCGTCCGGGAGCCGGCACAGGTCCATGGCATCCCAGTCCATGATCGTGAAGACGCGGTCACCCCTTCGCATGAAGGGCGTGTA
>DATCWW010000335.1:0-7366 GCA_036566145.1 Gemmatimonadales bacterium | reverse complement strand
AGTCGTTGCGCCCCTTTTCTTGTCAACCATACCCACCGGCAGGCTAGTAACTTGGCCCGGACGGCATGCTGTCGCTGGTGCTGTCAGGCGTGCTTGGGCTGCTGTTCGGAGCGCTGTAGCTGCCGCAGGCGGCCGCGTCAGCGAGGAGCATGAGCAGCAGGAACGCAGGTTTCAGTATCCGCATCCATCCTCCTTCGATCCAGTGGTCCGGATCTCACTGAGGAGCCTACGATACGATTCAACAAGCTCGGTGACTTAGCTCACTGTATGCTCGATCTGCGTACGCCGGGGGACTTACATCTTCCCTGCGCCCCTGCGCTCGATCACCCTGCCGCCCGCCGTTCCTCCCCCCGCTCCGCCACCACCTCCACCCCTTCGCGCTGCAGCTTCTCCACCTGCCAGCGGTCCAGGCGGACGCGGAGATCGAGCGCCCCGTCGTGCTCCTCCCGCGTGAGCACCTCACCGTCCCGGTAGAGCGCGGCGAGCCGGGCGCCATCGGTCATGGCGAGTCGCACCCGGACCGTCGGACGCCCCGCGCGCTCCAGCTCGCGGAGCCGCGCCTTGAGCGGAGCGAGCCCGCTGGTGCGCATGGTGCTGACCGTGAGCGCGCCGGGATAGAGCTCCCGCACTCGCGCCGAGAAGCCCGCCGGATCCGTCACCAGGTCCATCTTGTTGAACACCGGGATGAGCGGCCGGTCGGCCAGCTCCAGGTCCGCCAGCACCCGCTCCACCACCCGGATCTGCCCCTCCCAGTCGGGATGGCTCGCATCCACGATGTGGAGCAGCGCGTCGGCACCCCGGGCTTCCTCCAGGGTAGCCCGGAAGCTCGCGACGAGGTGGTGGGGAAGCTTGCGGATGAAGCCCACGGTGTCGGTGACCCTGGCGCGCTGCCCTTCGCCCAGGTCCACCTCGCGGGTCAGCGTGTCGAGCGTCGCGAACAGCCGGTCCTCGACGAAGATCTCGTGCTGGCCCGACAGCGCCCGCAGCACGCTCGACTTGCCGGCGTTGGTGTAGCCCACCAGCGCCACGCTCAGCATCGGGTCCCGCCCTGCACGCAGGTTGTCCCGGTGCCGCTCCACGCCCTTGAGCTTCGCCTTGAGGCCCTGGATCCGCTGCCGGATGATCCGGCGGTCGGTCTCGAGCTGGGTCTCGCCAGGTCCGCGGAGCCCGATGCCGCCGCGGATACGGGAGAGGTGGGTCCACATGCGGGTGAGCCGCGGGAGCAGATACTCGAGCTGGGCCAGCTCGACCTGCAGCTTGGCCTCGTGGCTGCGGGCCCGGGTAGAGAAGATGTCGAGAATCACTTCGGGCCGGTCCATGACCCGGACCTTGAGCTCGCGCTCGAGGTTGGCGCCCTGCACCGGCGACAGCTCCTCGTCGAAGATCACCAGCGTGGCACCGGCGTCGGCCACGGCTCGGCCGACCTCCTCCACCTTGCCCTCGCCGATCAGCGTCGCGGGACTCGGGGCCGCGATCTGCTGGGACATGCGGCCGACGACTTCCGCCCCCGCGGTGTCCACCAGCCGGGTCAGCTCTTCCAGGTGCTCATCGATGTGCCGCGCGTCGGGAGAGCCCTTGCGCGGGGCCGCGACCAGCACCGCACGCTCGATCGGTTCGCGGACTTCCTGCGGTGTCTTACCGATATGTCACGTCCTCATCGTTTCAGTGGCCCGACGGCGTGAGGCGCACGCCTTGGGGCATGGTCACCGGAACACGGCCCTGGCCCTCGAACGGCACGTCGTACTGCCCGAAGGGCGTCTCCAGCCGTGCCTGGCCTTTCATGGTGTACGGGATCTCCCCGGCCTGCAGCGCGGATCGCACGGCGTTGCCGACGCCCGCCCATTGAAAGCTGAGGGGCAGGGTCAGCGTGGTCATGCCCGCCTTCGTCACCGCGAAATCGTCGGTCAGGCGCACCGTGCCAAGGTGCGACTGCTCCACGTCGAAGCCGGCCTCGAGACCCGTCCCGTGCAGATCGAACTGGTTGGGGTTGTCCACCCCGACGATCAGATCGAGCGCACCCCCCTGCAGGCCGACGTCGTGCACCACGACCCGCTCCAGGCGGAAGGTCGGCTCCTTGAACAGATCCTTCAGTCCGGCGCAGCCGCTCAGCGCCGACGCGGAGCCGAGCGCGGCCATTGCAATCGCCAGTCTCATTCCCGCGGAATATACCCGCCTGTCACCTGTCACCGCCCTCCCGTGCTTCCCCCGCCTCCCGGTCGGCCCGGGATTCCTCGGACGCGGTCGGTGCCCCCTCGGCCTCGGCGCGCTTCCGGGCCCACCACTCCATCCGCTCGGCGACCCGCTTCTCGTGGCCGAACAGCCCCGGGACATAGAACGCCGCACCCCGAAGCGCGTCGGGCAGGTACTCCTGCGGCAGGTAAGCGTCCGGCGAATCGTGGGCGTACCGGTAACCCCGGCCGTAGCCCAGCTCCTTCATGAGACCGGTCGGCGCGTTGCGGATGTGCATCGGCACCGGGGCGGCCGGCGTCTCCTGGGCGGCCGCCAGGGCGGCGCCGAGGGCCACCTTGGCGCTGTTCGACTTGGGCGCGGTGGCGAGATAGATCGTCATCTCGGCCAGCGGGAGATAGCCCTCGGGTGGCCCCAGCATGTGGAACGCGTCGCGGGCCGCTACGGCCATGAGCAGCGCGTTGGGGTCCGCCAGTCCGATGTCTTCCGCCGCCATGGCGATGGCCCGGCGGAAGAGGGTCATTGGATCTTCCCCGCCGTCGAGCATCCGGGCCATCCAGTAGAGCGCCCCCTGCGGGTCGCTCCCTCGAAGCGACTTGTGGTAGGCCGACAGCAGGTTGTAGTGCTCCTCGCCCGCCTTGTCGTAGCGGGCGAATCGCTTCTGCATCGCCTCGCGGGCGACTTCGACCGTCACCCGCCCGCCCGCGCCGACGTGCGCCGCCGCCGCCTCGAGCACGGTCAGGGCCCGACGAGCGTCGCCGTCGGCCTCGACCGCGATCGATTCGAGCGCCTCGGGATCCACCTCGAGCCCGAGCTGGCCGAGTCCGCGCTCCATGTCGCGCAGCGCGCGCTCCAGCAGGATCCTGATGGCGTCGGCCGAGAGCGGCTGCAGGACGAACACCCGGGTCCGGGAGAGGAGCGCGCCGTTGATCTCGAAACTGGGGTTCTCGGTGGTGGCGCCGATCAGGGTGATCGTGCCGTCTTCCGAGGGCGGGAGGAGACTGTCCTGCTGGGCCTTGTTGAGCCGGTGGATCTCATCCACGAAAAGGATGGTCTGCGCGCCGCCCGAATCGAGGCGGGCCCGCGCCTCGCCGACGATCTCCCGGATGCGCGGCACGCCTTCGGTGACCGCGCTGAACGGGACGAACACCCGGGCGGTGGTGCTGGCCACCAGGTGGGCCAGCGTGGTCTTGCCGCTGCCGGGCGGGCCCCAGAAGATCATCGAGCCGGGAACCCCGCGCTCGACCGCCTCGCGGAGCGGCTTGCCCGGTGCCAGCAGATGTTCCTGACCGACGAACTCGTCCAGCGTCCGCGGGCGCATCCGCGCCGCCAGCGGCTGGCTCGCCTCGCGGGTGGCCGCGAACAGCGTCTCGCCGGGCGCGGCGCTACGCTTTCTGGCCATGGCTGTCCCGGGGCACCTGGCTGCGCGCCCAGGTCACGGCCTCGCCGTGATCGGTGAATACCTGGAGCACGGCCCCGCGCATCTCGCTGAACACGCTGAGCATGCGGCCCAGCCCGTAGCTGAGTCCCGCCGGGCAGACCACCGCCACCGGCCGGCGTGCCCCGGCCCGGCTTTCGGCGTGCAGGTCGGCCAGCTGCCGCAGCGAGAGCGGCGAGAGCCGGAACTGCTGGCTCCGGGCATCCACCAGCGCCGGCATCCCCGGGCGCACCCGCACGTCCGCCTCCATCTGCCTGAGCAGCGCCACGATCCCCACCAGGTCCGCCTCTCCCCAGGCGGTCACGTGGATGAGCCCGTCCGCATCCGCCACGGTGTACTCGTAGGGCATCGGAGTCCTCGACCAGGGGTGGTCAACGCATCCACTGCGCGAGCAAGCGCTCGGTCACGAAGAAAGCTACCGCGCCACCGAAGAACGCGGCGGCGGTGATCCAGCCCCGCTTCGCCTGAAACTCGGGGACCAGGTTCGAGGCGGCGACGTAGAGGGTGACTCCGCCCGACAGGGCGAGTCCATGGCGCGCCAGAGGCGCCACTTCGGTGGTGAGCAGGACGCCGAGGATCGTGGCGAGGCCCAGCACCGCGGCCGCGCCGATCGCCCGCCCCCGGCCGGCGCCGCCGGCGACCATGACGCTCGCGACCGTCACACCCTCGGGCAGCTTGTGGAGCAGGACCGCCAGGAAGAGCAGCACGCCGAGGCGGCCGGACACGAGGAAGCCGCTCGCGATCGCCACGCCGTCGAAGAAGGTATGCAGGGTGAGCCCCACGACCGCGGAGATCCCCGCGGCGCGGCTCAGCCGATGGGTCTCCTCGCCGAAGTGGAAATGGGGAATGAGGACGTGCTGGGCCAGGTGCACCGCCAGGTACCCGCCCAGCACGTACTCCGCCCCGCTCACGCCCTGACGGAGCACCTCCGGCAGCACCCCCAGCACCGCGACCGCCAGCATGAAGCCGGCGCCGAAGGCGAGGCAGGCGTCGATCAGCCGCAGCTCGCGCCGGAGGTGCCGCACCACCGCGAGCGCTCCGGCCACGTTGCCGAGCGCCGCGGCCAGGGCGAAGGCGAGCGGCGTCACCCCAGCTCCCGGGCGAGCTCGAGCAATCGCTCCCTGCTGTTGAGTGACGGGTCGTCCAGCACCCGGTCGAGGAGCGCGCCGAGAACCTCTCCCACCCGCGGCCCGGCAAAGCCAAGCTGCCGGATGTCGTCGCCGCTGACGGCGAGATCTCCGCGGGAGACCGGATCGCCCCGGTCGCGGATCGTGCGCACCGTCGCCGCCCACTCGGGCTCTCGGCCAGTCGCCAGGCGCGCGAGCGTGATCAGGTCCTCCGCAGTCCCCGGACCGACGCTCGAGAGCCAGCGTCGGGCGGCGACTTCGCCCGAGCCTGCGGGAGCGGTCGGCCCCGCCGCCGCAGCCGACGCCCGCCCGATCTCGGCGCGGGAAGCCTTGAGCCGTCGCAACACGGCGACCGGGTCTGCGGTCAGGCGAACCGTGAGCAGGACCGGATCGCGTTCCTCCGCCGAGGCCTGCGGCACGAGGCGGTCCGCCGCGTCCGGCGCCAGCTCCGGCATCCATACCCGGGCGGCGCCCACCTCGTGCCAGAGGCGCACCAGCTGACCGATGTCCTGCGCGCTCCGCAGGCTCTTGAACCACTCCTCCCGCACCCGCTCGGCGGAGAGTCGGGTGAGTCCGGATGCGGCCGCCTGCGCCGCGGCCCAGGTGTCCCGCTCGACCGCGAAGCCGAAGCGCGCCGCGAACCGGATCGCCCGGAGGACCCGGAGGTAATCCTCCGCGAAGCGGGCGGCCGGAGCCCCCACGGCGCGCACCAGGCGGCGCTCGAGGTCGCCGGCTCCGTCGAACGGATCCCGCCACTCGTGCCGGATCGGATGATAGGCGATCGCGTTGATGGTGAAGTCCCGCCGGGCCAGATCGTCGTCGAGCGACACCCCGTACTCGACAACCGCGTGGCGCCCGTCGGTGGCGACGTCCCGGCGGAACGTCGTCACCTCGTGGAGGACGCGCTGCCGGTCGATCACCCCGACGGTGCCGTGCTTGACCCCGACGGCCGCGGTGCGGCGGAAGAGGCGCTGCACCTCCTCGGGTCGGGCGGAAGTGGCGAAATCATAGTCCGCGTGCGGATTGCGCAGCAACGCGTCACGCAGGGCGCCACCCACGCACCAGGCCTCGTGGCCCGCCGCCTCGAGCGTCCGGGCGATCTCGAGCACCGCTTCCGGAACTTCGAGACGCGCCGGGAAGCTCATGCCGAGCCGTACGGAACGCCGGCCGAGAGCGTGATCGTCAGCTCCATCCGCGCCTGGGACGGGGTGCGGGGACCGGCGGGGATCGCTCCCATCGCGGTCGTTTGCGCGCCTCCCCCCTCGAAGGCGTACGTCGGCACCACGTGGCCGTAGAGGCACCGACTGGCCAGCACCACGGACTTGCCCTCGTCCAGCCAGCGCCCGATCGCCGGCACCGCGCCGGGCGGAACGTTGCCGCTGCCGAAGGACTCGATCACCACCCCGTCGTGCCCCGAGCGAGCCAGGTCGAGCATGGTCCCATCGTCTCCCACGACCATGGGCACCAGGGCGACCCGCGCGGTGAGCCCGGTGAATGTCGGTCTGGCCGCCCCCGAGGACGGCTGCCGGTCATAGCGGACCCGTCCCCCATCCAGCCGGCCGATCGGCCCCGCGTGCGGCGCGGAGAACGCATCCGGGTCCGTGGTGTGCGTCTTGGCCGCGGTCACGCCGGCGAAGACTCGTCCGTGGAAGACGACCATCGCCCCTCGCCCCCTGCTCTCGGGCGCCGCCGCGACAGTGGCCGCGTCCACCAGGTTCCGGGGTCCGTCCCATCCGGCGTCGCTCGAGGTGCGCATCGCGCCGGTGATCGCGACAGGCACGGTCGGGTCGAGGGTCCGGCCGAGCAGGTACGCGGTCTCCTCCAGGATGTCCGTCCCGTGGGTGACCACGATGCCCCGCACCTCTCCCGATTCGGCCACGCTGCGCACCCGCTCCCGGAGCGCCCAGAGGCGGTCCTGGTCGAGGTGGCAGGCCGGCAGCCGAGCCCAGTCCTCGATCCGGTACGGGCCCACCCGCGACAGCTCCGGCGCGAAGCCAACCAGCGCCTCGCCGCCGTGGGCCGGAACGTTGCCGCCGGCGGCCGAGTCGCGGTGCATGGAGATGGTGCCGCCGGTGAAGAGGAGATGGATCATCCGCAGAGCACGCTGCCGCCGTTCACGTTGAGCACCTCACCGGTGAGGTGACGCGCCAGGTCGCTGCAGAGGAACAGAATCGGCCCCGCGATGTCTTCCGGCGGCGCCACCCGGCGGAGCGGGATGCCCTCGGCGATCCGCTCCCGGCCCCCGTCGGCGAAGGCGGGCGCGCACATCTCGGTGTCTACCCATCCCGGCGCCACGCAGTTGACCAGGATGTCCGGGGCACACTCGATCGCCAGCGACTTGGTGAGCGCGATGACCGCGCCCTTGGTCGCCGCGTAATCGGCATGGCCCGCCTCGCCGCGCTGGCCCGCCGTACTGCTCACGATGACCACTCGGCCCCCCGGCCGCATCACGCCGAGCGCCGCACGAGTGGAGTGGAACACGGCATCGAGATTGGCGGCCATCGTCGCACGCCAGCGGTCCTCCGCCATCCGGGCGAGCGGAACCTCGTCGGCGGGCCAGATGCCGGCGTTGGCGACGAAGAAGTCGAGGCCCGCGAACTGGCGGGCCACCTCG
>DATCWW010000320.1:0-3531 GCA_036566145.1 Gemmatimonadales bacterium | reverse complement strand
GCCGGCGTCGCGCGCGACGAGCACGGCGCAGAGCCCCTCGGCGAGAACCAGGCCGCCGTTGTCGTCGGCGCAGGGGCGCTCGCGCGACGCGGGGGCCGGGCGGGCGGCGAGGAGGAGCAGGAGGGGAGCGAGCAGTGCGATGGCGCGGGAGCGCAGAGCTGCGGACGGCATGACGAAGATCCGGTACGAGAAGGCCGATGGGCCGGCCGGGAGCCGGCGGTTCAGGGGAAAAATAGCCCGTTCCCGAGGGAAAAAAGGCGATTTCCGGGGGAAACTCGCTGTTTTTCGGGGGAAAACGGCCATTCTCCCTCGGAAACCGGCCATTTCCCTATTGCAACTGCGCCTCCATTGTGTACTGTTGTCTCGGGAGTTCAGCAGGTTCAGCGGCACGCACGGCCCTCACCCACACTGGGAGACACGCGATGGCCACCAAAAAGAAGAGCTCCAAGAAGTCCGCCAAGAAGTCCGCTCGGAAGCCCGCCCGCAGGACCACCGCCCGCAAGTCCGCCAAGAAGTCCGGCAAGAAGCGCACGCCGAGCGCGGCGTTCATGAAGCCGATGCAGCCCGACGCGGCGCTGGGCGCGGTCGTCGGCAACAACGCCATCCCGCGGACCGAGGTCACCAAGAAGATCTGGGCGTACATCAAGCGGAACGGCCTGCAGGACTCCAAGAACCGGCGCGCCATCAATGCCGACGACAAGCTGCGTCCGGTGTTCGGTGGCCGGAGCCAGGTGACCATGTTCGACATGACCAAACTGGTGAACAGGCACCTCAGCTAACCGTCGTTTCCCCCGTGCCAAGGGCGCTCCCGCTGGGGCGCCCTTTCTTTTTGGACGCAGGGGCGCGAAGGTAGCTCGGCGCGGGTCTTCGGCAATAGAGAACAGGTTCGACGCGCGACCTTGGATCGATGGATCCCCATGAGAAACTGGACGCATGGCAAGCGGCCCATCAATTGGCGCTGGAGGTGTATGCCGCCACCGATCGGTGGCCGCGGGAGGAACGTTTCGAGCTGACCACCCAGGTGCCTCGGGCAGCGCTCTCGGTACCGACGAACATCGCCGAAGGCGTGGCACGCCTGGGTCCGCGCGAACTGCGGCGTTTCCTCAATGGCGCCCGGGGCGCCGAGCGCTCCTATCTGGTACAATTCGCTCGAGCTCGCGGTGTGCTCGACCCACAAGAGTGGGCGAAGCTGCACGGCCTGAGACCCAGGTGGGTCGCCTCACCTGGGGCCTCCAGAGGAATGTCGGACCCGCCCTGAATCCCTGCGCCCCTGCGTCCCTGCGCCCCTGCGCTTACTTTCCCCCGCCTATGGCCGGCGAATACATCTTCACGATGCGCGACCTGCGGAAGGTCGTGCCCCCGTCCCGCGAGATCCTCAAGGGGATCCATCTCGCCTTCTTCCCTGGCGCCAAGATCGGCGTCCTCGGCGCCAACGGCGCCGGGAAGTCCAGCCTGCTCCGGATCATGGCCGGAGTGGACACGGACTTCCTGGGCGACGCGCGGCCGCTGCCCGGCACCAAGATCGGCTATCTCCCCCAGGAGCCGCAGCTCGATCCGGCCAAGGACGTGCGCGGCAACGTCGAGGAGGCGGTGGCCGAGCAGCGCGCCATGCTCCGCCAGTTCGAGGAGATCAGCGCCCGGTTCGCCGAGCCGATGGACGACGACGAGATGACCCGGCTGCTGGAGAAGCAGGGCAACCTGCAGGAGCGGATCGACGCGCTCGGCCTCTGGGAGCTGGACCACAAGGTGGACATCGCCATGGACGCGCTGCGCCTGCCGCCGGGCGACGCGGACGTCACCAGACTCTCCGGCGGCGAGCGGCGCCGGGTGGCGCTCTGCCGGGTGCTGCTGGAGCAGCCCGACATGCTCCTCCTCGACGAGCCGACCAACCACCTCGACGCCGAGAGCGTGTGGTGGCTGGAGCGATTCCTGGCGCAGTTCCCCGGCACGGTGGTGGCCGTCACCCACGACCGCTACTTCCTCGACAACGTGGCCGGATGGATTCTGGAGCTCTATCAGGGCGCGGGCATCCCCTGGGAGGGGAACTATTCC
The DNA here is from genome assembly GCA_036566145.1 of Gemmatimonadales bacterium. Classification (GTDB taxonomy): domain Bacteria; phylum Gemmatimonadota; class Gemmatimonadetes; order Gemmatimonadales; family GWC2-71-9; genus CAVVWJ01. The sequence continues at coordinate 1,479 of DATCWW010000320.1, read as the reverse complement.
TCCTGGCTGGAGCAGAAGGAGCGCCGGCTGGCCCAGGAGGAGAAGCAGGCTTCCGCCCGGCAGAAGACGCTGCAGCGCGAGCTCGAGTGGGTCCGGATGGCGCCCCGGGCGCGGCAGGCCAAGAGCAAGGCGCGCATCACCCGTTACGAGGAGCTCCGGGAGGAAGCCGCCCGGCAGACGGAGGGCAGCGCCGAGATCCTGATCCCCGTCCCCGAGCGCCTGGGCGACGAGGTGGTGATCGCGAAGAACCTGAGCAAGGGATACGGCGACCGCCTGCTGATCGACGAGCTCAACTTCGCGCTCCCGCGCGGCGGGATCGTGGGGGTGATCGGCCCCAACGGCGCCGGCAAGACCACGCTCTTCCGGATGATCACCGGGCTGGAGCAGCCCGACGGCGGCACGCTCACCGTCGGGTCCACGGTGCAGATCGCCTACGTGGACCAGAGCCGGGACGCCTTGGACCCGGCCAAGACGGTGTATCAGGAGATCTCCGACGGGCAGGACACGCTGCAGTTCGGCAAGCGCAGCGTGAACGCCCGGGCCTACGCGGCCGGGTTCAACTTCCGCGGCAGCGACCAGCAGAAGAAGGTCGGGACCCTCTCCGGCGGCGAGCGGAACCGGCTGCACCTGGCCAAGCTGCTCAAGAGCGGCGGCAACCTGCTGCTGCTGGACGAGCCCACCAACGACCTCGACGTGGACACGCTCCGGGCGCTGGAGGATGCGCTGCTGGGCTTCGCCGGGTGCGCCGTGGTGATCAGCCACGACCGCTGGTTCCTCGACCGCATCGCGACCCACATCCTGGCGTTCGAGGGGGACAGCGAGGTGGTCTGGTACGAAGGGAACTACGGCGACTACTCCGCCGATTACCACAAGCGGAAAGGCACCTCGGCCGACCAGCCGCACCGGATCCGGTTCAAGAAGCTGGTGCGCTGATCGGTTTTGCGGCTCGTGCCCGAGCGCCAGCGTGAGATGATCTTCCCGCGAGCGAGCCGGTTTCCGCGAGGCGGAAGGACGATTCGGGCGGCCGGTGGGCGGCTTCGTGTCCTTCGTGCTCCTCGCGCCTTCGTGGTGCACGGCCGCGCGATCCCATCCGGCCACGACCGTGCCCGATTGTCATCCCACCCCGGCTGCGATCTCGACCAAGCGAACGCTCGTGTCACGTAAGCTTATCGTCTTTAGACACCCGCGACGAGACTGCCCCACCGCCCAACGCCCCGCTATGTTGTGCGGATGACGACCCAGGCCACCCGCATTCCGTATCTTCCGGCCCGCATCGAAGGCCTCAACGAGCTGGCGATGAACCTCTGGTGGAGCTGGAGCCGCGAGGCGCGCCGGCTGTTCCGGAGCATCGACCCGCTGCTGTGGCACCTCACCCGGCACAACCCGCTCGAGCTGCTCTGCCGGGTAGACCCCGAGCGGCTCGCGGCCTGCGCGAGCGACAGCGAATTTTTGCGCGAATACGATGCCGTGATGGCGCGG
>DATCWW010000318.1:0-14213 GCA_036566145.1 Gemmatimonadales bacterium | reverse complement strand
CCGCGCCATCGGCGCCGACCTGGAGCCTCCGATCGAGCCGCCACTGGCGCGATTCGAGCGCCCCGAGGGCGAGCCCCGCATCACCAACGTGCATTGGGACGGGAGCACCCTCCGCTGGAAGTTCTCCCACTCCCGCGGTGGGGCATCCGCGCTCTGGGTCGAGATCCGGCGGAACGGCGTCTGGCTCCCGGGCATCCCGCTCGGCGAGTGCCAGACCGCGATCAAGCTGCCGCTGCAGCGGCTCGGCCCCGGACAGGAGGGGGATCGCGTCCGCGTGGCGGCGAGCGACGGGTGGCACAGCGCCGCCGAGCCCCCGGAAGGCATCCCCATCTCGGAGATCCCGTCCATCCGCGCCGTGGTCCGCCGCCTCGCCCCGGGGCGCTTCTGGGCGGACGTGGACGGCGGCGGGGAGGCCGGCGCGGAGGTGGTCTGGCGCCAGGGAGGCGACACGACCGCCGGACCGGCGCTCGAAACGGCGGACGAGCTCGCGCTGGACCTCACCCTCGAGGCGCGGGTCGGCGACAGCAGCGCGGTAGACGTGCTGCCGGCGTCGAAGCCGCTCGACCGCGGACGCCGTCGGAGGCTCACCATCCATGGCTGAGGTCCAGGTCGCCCGGCGGCGGGCGTTCGACGTGTGGAACGAGGTGCCGCTGGTGCCCCAGACCACCGGCATGAGCTGCTGGGCCGCGTCCGCGGCGATGCTGATCGGCTGGCGCGAGAGCATCCCGGTGGATCCGGAGGAGGTCGCCGGCGGCATCGGCCGGTGGCAGGACTTCAAGGACGGTCTCCACCCCACCGACGTCGACGAGCTGGCGCGCACCTGGGAGCTGGTCATGGATGCCCGCGTGCAATGGACGCCCGATGCGCTGCGGGACGTGCTGGAGCGATTCGGTCCGGTCTGGCTGGGCGAGGCGAGCCCCGCGCTCCACAGCATCGTCGTCGCCGGGATGCATGGCGACGGGAGTGCGGACGGTACCTGGGTCAGGATCAACGACCCTTGGCCGGTCGGGCGGGGCGAACGCTACACGATCACCTGGCGCCAGTTGATGGAAAATTTTCACGCCGCGACCGAGCTCGCCGGAGTGCACGCGCAGGTGCTGCACACCGTCGGCCGGGGACGGGGAGCCCGGCGGGTGTATCGGTACGAGGAACGCCGGGAAGTCCGTCGCGCGCGGTTCCCCACACCAGGCCGTCCGCGGCCGGAGGAGGTAGTTATGCAGGGCGCCCGCAATGGACGCGGTCCGAGCCGGCGGAGGACCGCCCCCCGCTTTTCGGGGGCGGTGCTCGCCCACGCCAGGAGCACGGTCGCCGCCGGCGAGCAGTATCTCGATACCACCACCGCCTCGCCCGACCCCCTCGATGGTCACGGCGGCAGCGGAGACAACCTCTATCTCTGCTGGACCGACCTGCCGGACGACCTCACGACGATCGACGTGGTCCTCCACCTGCACGGGTATTCCGGTCAGGCGGCGACCGCCGCCCTGCTCAAGGCCAAGGTCGCGGGCAGCGGGCTCGACCTCACCGGCCCGCGGGGCGGGCGCGACCGTCCGACGCTGGGGATCATCCCGCGCGGCCGGAAGATCAGCGCCGCCGAGCTGGCCAAGGATCCCAAGGCGAATGCCAAGCGGTACACCTTCCCGGCGCTGACCGGGAACGGCGCCGCCGGCGTCGAGACGCTGGCGCAGTACGCGCTCGACTGGCTCGCCGCCAACGTGCTCGGCCGGACCCCGGGCGAGATCAACGCGGCCCGATTCATCATCACCGCCCATTCCGGCGGGGGCGCGCCGCTGGACAAGATCCTCGCGGCCCGGCACGACCACGCCTGGTGCGATCCGCACGAGGTGCATGTCTTCGACGGGCTCTACGGTCCGACGACGGGCCTGGAGGGCTGGGTGGATGACCGCATCGCCGCCGACCGCACGCTGCTCGCGGGCGCCGGCAGCGAGCCGGGCGAGAGGCTGGACCTGATGATGAGCGACGGCGGCGGCCTCCGGATCGTCTACGGCGGCGGGACGGAAGCCGGCTCCAAGCGGGTTGCCAAGCACCTGCCGCCCTCCGACGACGAGCTGGCGGCCTGGTACCAGACGGAGAAGACCACCGTCGAGCACGGGGACATTCCCCGCTCCTTCGGCGGCCTGCTGCTCCAGGATATCCGGTCCAGCCTCACTCCCGTGAGTCAGAGCCACGGTCTCGCCCGTCCGCTGAGCGCCTACGGCGCGCCCCAGACGCCCGGGGAGGGTGAGCGGTACGGCGCGCCGCTCGGGCTGGTGAGCAGGTACATCAAGCCGACACCCAGGCGGTCCGCGCCGGCACGTGTGTCCTCGGCGCTCCCCGTCTCCAGCGTGGACCAGCTCATGGGCAGGGCCCGGTCCGCCCTGGGCCACCAGGTGATCTACAAGCTCGGCAGCGGTGGCAAGAAGGCAGAGGCGGACAGCCCCGCCGACAGCGAGAACGCCTGCGACTGCAGTGGCTTCGTCGCCTGGGCGCTGGGGCTGAGCCGGAAGACCGACGACCCGCTGTACAAGAAGTTCAACGGCGGCTGGATCAACACCGACGCGATCATCCACGACGCCAAGACCGAGGGCGGCTTCTTCCGGCAGCTCGACGCGCCGGTGGTGGGTGCCCTCCTGGTCTACGGCTCCACATATAAGGAAGGAAAGCGCAAGCCCGGGCACGTGGGAGTCGTGACCGAGCTCGACTCGGAAGGGAACGCCGCGTACATCATCGACTGCGGATCGAGCTCCTACAAGAAGGGGGGCGACGCGATCACGGAGCGCGAGCCGACCATGTTCCGCGGCTCCAACACCATCGTCGCCTGGTTCGAGGCGCTGGACGAGGGCACCGCCACCGCGAGCGGGCTCGGCGTGCTCAGCCGGGCGTCCGATGTCACCCGGATCGACCGGCAGCCGCCCGTCACCGAGGATCCCCGCTATGCGGCCGGTCCGCCCGCCGACGCGACCGGTCGCCGGCGCTGGTACACCGATTACCGGCCGGCCGACATGGCCGCGGCCGCCGCGGATGTGCGGCGGGTGTCCGGGGGCGGCTCGTGGGTAGAGCGAATCCTCCGGGTCATCACGGTGGACGGACGAGGCAAGAACTTCCTCACCATCACCGGTCTCGACGGGGTCACCTTCGGGATCACCGACTTCGCCTCCGACGGCGGAGTCTACGCCTTCATGCAGCTCTGCGCCTCCTCGGCTTCGGACAAGCTGAACGAGGCCTTCGGCGAGCACGTGAGCGAGGTGACCAGCCGCGACTGGATCCGGGAGCAGAACGGCTCGCATCGGAAGCGGGACGCCGACGATCGAGGCCTCATTCGCCTGGGCTGGTTCCGCGACGGGCTCGACCGGCTGGTGAGTGACCCGGCGCTGCACGGGCTGCAGCTCGCCGCGTTCGTACGGGGCAAGGTGCGCCCGTCGCTCGAGGTGTTCCAGGAGCAGGGGTTCACCCAGGAGATCCTCCTGGCCACCATGGTCGGCATCGCCAACAGCTACGGCTTCGGCGGCATGCGGCGCCACTTCCTGATTCCGGCCCTGGCCGAGATCGCCGGCCGCGGACCGGACGGGGAGATGGGCATCGCCGAGCACATGCTCAAGGCCTACGTGCAGGGAGAGCGGAAGGCGGAGGCGCGAGCGCCGGCACTCGAGGTGATCGGGCGCGGGTTCGGCCGAGTCGCCGGCGGGATCCCGGCGGACGCGCCGGCCGGGCTTGGCCATCGTGGCACCCGCGCCTACCTGCTGCTCAAGTACTTCCCGGCGGGAACGACGTTCTCCGGACTCGGCACCTTCTCGCTCACCGACGTCGAGCGGTTTGCGCCCGAGCCCACCACGGCCGCCTCCGGCGGGGCGGTGACCTACGCGGCCGATGCGGGCGACGCGGTGGACGAGGAAGCCGATGAGCGCCAGGCGCTCGACCCGGAGCTGATGGACCTGGCCGAGCTGGTCGTCGCGGCCGAGGCCACCTTCATCCCCTGCTTTACGCCGTTCGACATCGCCCCGGTCCGGCAGGTCTACGAGGACAACGCCTCCGCGGCGTCGAACAGCAGCGGCGATCGCTGCAGCTGCATCGTGATGCTCAACGTCGCGCTGGGCGCGCTGCTGCCCTTGGAGCGCCAGGAGCGCCGGGCCCGCGGCTCCAGCACCCGGAAGGTGCAGGCGGCCAAGCTCACCGTCGAGACGATCGAGAAGGCGATGAAGCAGCTCCAGGACCTCGGCTACGCGGCGGCGCCCCTGAAGCTGGACTTCGTGGACCGGCGCGGTAAGACGGCCGGCACGCTCAAGCCGGAGCATCTCAAGACCAGCATCCAGGACGAAGTGCTGCGGCTCTCACCCGACGAGGGCTGCTGGTACGCCTTCGGTCTGTCCATCCTGGACGGGTATCACAGCGTCCTGCTGCTGGTGGATCACACCGGCACTGATCCCGTGATCTACTGGCTGGACCAGAACGCCACCGGAATCGACGACGACGTGACCACCAGCCTGGACGAGCGGGTGACGACCAAGACGCAGAACTGGTGGCAGGCCGTGATGGACAGGAGGGGCGTGGGGTACAAGACCACCGCGCGGGTCTGGCAGCTCAGGAAGCCGGTCAGTCCCTGAACGTTCGAGAAGGTGTGCTGAAGGATCAGTGATGGACTGTTGAAGGAGTGGTGAGGGGGAGTGTCATCCTGAGGGAGTGTAACAACCGAAGGACCTGGCCCGGGTTCGATCGACCTCCGGGCCAGGTCCTTCGCTTCGCTCGGGATGACAATGGGGATCGCGCCTCAATGCATCGCCGTGCCGGCCTTCAATGCATCGCCGTGCTGGCCCGCCGCCGCAGGAACTCGGCGTAGGCGTTCATCCCGCGGGCGATGGCCTGCCCCATCTCGCGCTGATAGGCCGGGTCCTTGAGCCGCGCGCGATCGTCCGCCCGCCGGAGCGAGCCTGCCTGCACCACGCACGCGGCGGCAGGCGCTCCCGGCTTCGGGCGCAGGATGCTGACCTGACCGAGGTGCACCGGCACGGGCCGGCCGTCGAGGGCGCTCAGCTCCCGGCCGATGCACTGGGCCAGCTGATGGGAGGGAAGACCGGCCGACACCTCGGCGCCACCGTAGACCCAGATCTCCGGCCCGGAGCGGTCCACCCGCCCGGTGTCCGAGTGCACCGACACCAGCATCGGTGCCCTGGCCCGCGCGGCGATGGCTCGGCGCTGTTCGGTCGAGATCTCCTGGTCGCGGTCGCGAGTGAGCCTTGCCCCGTAGCGGAAGCCTTGGCGCACCGAGCGGGCGAGGGCCAGGTTGATCTCCTGCTCGATGCGGACCGCCTCGCGATCCACCGGCCGCCCGTAGCGAGCATGCGGCGCCGGGCCGCCGTGAGCCGGGTCCACTACCGCCGCGACCCCCGCGTACTGGTAGTCGCCCTTGGGCACGGGGAAGTCGCCCACCGGCGGCGCCAGACTCTCGCTGTTGGCAATGGCGCGGAGATCGGGCATGACCCCGATCATGTCGGTGGAGGGATTGGCGCTGGCCGTGCCGAGCATCGAGTCGGCCAGGAGCTCCCGGAGCCGCCAGGGGGTATAGGGCGTGCCGCTCTTCGAGAGGGTCATTCCCTGCAGGGCCAGGGCCGCGCCGGTCACGATCGGCGAGGCGCCGGAGGTGCCGCCGAACGAGGTGGTGTAGAGATTGGTCGCCGTCCCCTGCCAGCCGTCGCCGGTGGTGTCGATGTTCTGGCCCCAGGCGTAGCAGTCGATCCGGCTGCCGTAATTGGAGAAGTTCAGGCGCGAATGCGGTGCGGTGGAGGAGGCGGCGCCCACCATGATGGCGCCCGAGTCGCGAAAGTCGGCGTGGCCGCGCTGGAGAATGAAGCCGTGCGTCGCGTCGGTGTACTGGTCGAGGTCGTTTCCGCCGTTCCCGCCGGCCTCGACCACCACCCGCCCGAGAATGGTGGCGACCAGGATCGCCACGTAGACCGCGTCCTCCACTTCCACCGGGAGGAAGGTGGAGCCGGCCACGGTGGTCTGGGCTTCGAGCAGCAGCACGTCGCCGCGCTGCATGGCGACCACCGCCGCGAGGATGGCGTCGGCGGTGTTGAAGACGGTCGCCGTGCGCCATTGGGAGATGACCCGGGCCGACACCTTGGGGACGATGCCGACGCCGCCGGTGGTGTTGTCCTGGGCCAGCACCTCGCCCAGCACTGCCGTGCCGTGCCCGGGGAAGGCCTGGTTCACCCCCGAGATCAGCTTGATCTTGGCACCGGTCAGGTCCTCGTGATTGAGGGTCCAGCCCTGCTCCAGGTCCACGAAGCGGGCTCCTTGGCCGTCGCCGCCGCCGATGTCCCACGCGAAGCGGGCGTCGATGCCGTCGGGGGCGGCGTCCAGGTAGCCCTGGTTCGAGGAGCGCGGATCGTCGTCGGCCTTGACCAGGGGCGGGATCGTCGGCGCGCCTTCCACGTAGGCATGTTCCACCCCGTCGATCGCGAGCGCCTCGCTCACCAGTCCCTCGGCCTCGGTCCCGGACGGCACCGTCACGGCGAAGTAGGTGGCGAGCTTGGGCACGGTCTGCCCTTCCGCCGCCGCTTCGGCTTCGGCCTGGAGGGAGCCGAGCTGGGCGGTGCTGAGCGAGCTGAACACCGGGGCGATCTGGGAGCTGGGGAAGTGGCTGCGCAACGAGCCCTGGCCGTCGTCGGCGGCCACCAGCGAGCGGTCGCCGGACGGGGCGAGAAAGTCGTCGCGGAACTTGACCACGATGCGGGCGACGTGGTCGGGGAGGATGTCCGAGGGGTCGGGCGAGAGGGGAGAGCCATCGAAGTACACGGCGGGCCTCCGGCGGCGAAGGAAACAGTGCCTGGGGAGTCAGGGTTGACCGCTCCGCCATGCCCGTCCGGCCACCAACCGGCCGTGGGTGCGGCGTTGGCGGCCTCGAGCGTGGGGTTGATCTCACCTAAGGCAAGCCCCGGGCCGCACGGGCCCTACCGCCTCCCCGGCCCCCCGTCATCAGCCGCAGCCGCACCCCCGTCAGCGCCCCCACCACCTGTCCGATCGCCGCCGTCGCCGCCGGCGGGTCCATGTTGCTCAGCACCACCACATCGATCCCCTGATCCGGAAACATCATCATCTCTGCGTTCACCCCCGGCGCCCCGCCGTTGTGCCCCACCTGCCGCCACCCGGCGATCTCCGCGGTCCCGAAGCCGTAGCCGTACTGCATCTGCGGCCCCATTGCGACCTTGCCGGTGGTGAACTCCCGCACCAGCTCCGGCCCGACCAGCCGTCCGCCCCAGAGCGCCCGGCTGAATGCGACCAGGTCCGCTGCCCGGGCGTACGCCCCGCCGGCCGGACTCGAGTGCGGCTCGATCAGGTCCCAGTTCGGCTCGGCGGCGCCGCGGCCACCCTCCGGCGCCGCGTACCCCACGGCGACGTCGGTAGGCCGGGCGCGCAGGTCCAGGAACGCGGCGCCGGTCATCCCCGCGGGCTCCAGGACCCGCTCCCGCATGTATTCGTAGTACGGACGCCCGGATGCGCGCTCGACGATCAGGCCGAGCAGCGCGAACCCCGCGTTGCTGTATCCCATCCGCTCGCCGGGCGCGAACGCGAGCGAGTCGCCGGCGTAGAAGGGGACGTAATCCACCGGCGTGGCGGCGTAGGTGTGGTCTTGCAGGAATCCGTTCTCGAAGTACGACCCCATCCCCGACGTGTGGGACAGGAGATGCCGAATCGTTACCCGCTCGCGGATCGTCCGGTTCGGCAGCTCCGGCACGTAGCGGCCCACCGGCGCGTCCAGGTCCACCAGCGCGCGCTCGGCGAGCTGCGCGATGGCGACGGCGGTCCACATCTTGTTCATTGAGCCGAGATTGAACCGCGTCTCGACTGTGTTGGGGACGCCCCGGGCGCGGTCGGCCATCCCCCAGGCCGAGGAGTAGATCTCCCGCCCCTCCCGCGCCACCAGCACCACGCCCGAGAAGGCGCCGCGCTTCGCCTGCTCCTCGAGCCAGGGCGTGAGCGTGCGGCGGAGCCGGTCGCCCAGCGTGTCGGCGACGGTGCGTCGTGCGGTCGGCGCTTCGATCGGGTCGGAAAGAGGAGTGCCGGACAGGGCAGGGGCGAGCAGCAGGGCCGAGAGGAGGGTCCGCATGGCACGCTCGACGATTGGGGCGGGAAATGGCCCGGATGGCCCCGGGCACGGGCGAGAGTTAGATGCCCGGGCCCGGGGTGTTCGTCGCGCGAGGCGTCTGGAGAGAACGAAAGGGCAGCCGCTGTCATCCCTCGCTTCGCTCGGGATGACAGCGCGCAAATCCAAATCCAAACCCAACCCAACCCCAAACCCAACCTCGGTCCCCGACCCCTAGCCCTCCCTGCCTACGGCGCGCATCTTCCCCCGTCTTCACCGACCTCCCCATGCGCGCGCCCTGTCGATCAATCGTCATGGCAGTACTCGCTTCCGCCTGCGCCGGCCACGGCACCGCCCCCGGCGCTCCTCCGGCCGCCCCGGTGCAGTACCCCTCGACCTATCTCCGTCCGCCGGCGCCGCCCGTCCTGATCCGGAACGCCACGATCCTGACCGCCGCCGGTCCCGAGCTGCAGCACGCCTCGATCCTGTTCGCCGAGGGCAAGGTCGTCTCGGTCGGCAGCGACAGCGTGGCCGCGCCGGCCGACGCCGTCGTGGTGGACGGCACCGGCCGCTTCGTGACTCCCGGCCTGATCGACCCCCACAGCCACCTCGGCGTCTACTCCGCCCCGGGCACCGAGAGCCAGAGCGACGGCAACGAGGCGACCAATCCGGTGACCGCGCAGGTGTGGGCCGAGCACAGCTTCTGGCCCCAGGACCCGCAGATTCCGCTGGCGATCGCGGGCGGCGTCACCGTGATCCAGGTGTTGCCGGGCTCGGCCAATCTGATCGGCGGCCGCTCGGTCACGCTCCGGCTCATCCCCGCGCGCACGGTGCAGGAGATGAAGCTTCCCGGCGCGCCGTACGGGCTCAAGATGGCGTGCGGCGAGAACCCCAAGAGCGTGTACGAGGAGGAAGGGCCCTCGACCCGGATGGGCAACGTCGCCGGGTACCGGCAGGCCTTCGCCGACGCCCAGGAGTACGCCCGCAAGTGGAAGGAATTCGAGGAGAAGGGGAAGGACGAGCCCAAGCGCGACCTCAAGCTCGAGACTCTGGTGGACGTCCTGGCCGGGAAGATCCTGGTGCAGAACCACTGCTACCGCGCCGACGAGATGGCGCAGATGCTCGACCTCGCCCGCGAGTTCGGCTTCCACATCCGCTCGTTCCACCACGCGACCGAGGCGTACAAGATCGCCGACATGCTGGCGAAGGACAGCGTCTCCGCCTCGGTCTGGTCCGACTGGTGGGGCTTCAAGATGGAGTCGCTCGACGGCATCCCCGAGAACGCGGCGCTGGTCACCCAGGCCGGCGCGCGCGCCAGCATTCACTCCGACTCGGAAGACGGCATCCAGCGCCTCAACCAGGACGCCGCCCGGGCGATGTGGGCGGGGAACCACGCCGGGATCCCGGTCACCCGCGAGCAGGCGATCCGCTGGATCACCGCGAACCCCGCCTGGACCCTTGGCATCGACTCGATCACCGGCACGCTGGAGAAGGGCAAGGCGGCCGACGTAGTGCTCTGGTCGGGCGACCCGTTCTCGGTCTACAGCAAGGCGGACGTCGTGTGGAACGACGGCCGCGTGGTGTTCGACCGCAGCGATCCGAAGAAGCAGTACCGCACCGACTTCAACCTGGGCACCGGCGCGCCGGGGGTGGGCCAGTGAACGCGCGCCTCGGGTCCGTCACTCTCCTCGCGCTGCTGGCCGGCAGCCGAGCGGACGCGCAGGTCATCGCAATCACCAACGGCACCGTCTACCCGGTCTCGTCCCCTAAGCTCGACAGCGCCACGGTCATCCTGCGCGACGGCCGCATCGCCGCGATCGGCCGCGGTATCGCGATCCCGCCCGACGCCACGGTGGTGGACGCCAAGGGCAAGTGGGTCACCCCCGGTCTCATCCACGCCGGCAGCAGCCTCGGCATCCGCCTCACCGACAGCGGCGCGCAGGAGGAGACCCAGGAGGACGTCGTCCTCGGCGAGGTGAAGGCCTCGTTCAACGTGGCTGAAGCCATCGACCCGGCGAGCATGACGATTCCAGTGGTGCGTGCGGAGGGAGTCACCACCGCGCTCACGATGCCGCTGGAAGGCCTGATCCCGGGGCAGGCGGTCGTGATCGATCTTGCCGGCGACCGGCTGGAGGACATGCTGGTCCGCTCGCCGGCCGCGATGATCGTGGACCTGGGGCAGGGCGGGAAGACCGGCGGCGGCGGGAGCCGGGCGGGGGCACTCTTCCGGCTCAGGCTGATTCTGCGGGACGCGAAGGAGTACGCCCAGCGCAAGGAAGACTTCCGCAAGGCCCAGATCCAGCCGCTCGCGGCTCCGGCCCCGGAGCTCGAGGCGCTCCAGCCGGTGCTCGCGGGCGAGCTCCCGATGCTGGTGATCGCCAACCGCCGGAGCGACATCGCGAGCGCGCTCCGGATCGCGAAGGAGTTCACCCTCAGGCCCGTGATCTGGGGGGGAGCGGAAGCCTGGCAGATCGCGTCGGACCTGGCCCTCGCGAAGGTGCCCGTCGTGCTGGAGCCGCTGACGGACGTGCCCAGGTTCAACGCGCTGAACGCCCGGCTGGACAACGCGACGCTGCTCCGGAAGGCCGGCGTCGAGGTCGTGGCGGCGCAGCGGGACGCGGCGTTCTCCCGGGACCTGCGGACGGCGGCCGGGAACGAGGTGCGGAACGGGATGACGTGGGACGACGCGCTCCGCTCGGTGACGCTCGCGGCGGCGACGGCCCTCGGTATCGGCCAGCGCACCGGGTCGCTCGAGACCGGCAAGGCGGCGAACGTCGTAGTCTGGTCGGGGGATCCGTTCGAATTCTCGAGCCGGGCCGAGCACGTGTTCATCCGCGGGGTGGACGTGCCGCTCGGCAACCGGCAGACCGAGCTACGGGAGCGCTATCGGAAGTTGCCGCCGGCGCGGTGAGATCGCCGGCTGGCGCCCGCCACCCCCGAAGGAACCGATCATGCGTCTTCCGGCCGTAGTGATGCTCGCCGCTCTCGCCGCATGCGGCGATCGCGGGAAGCCCGAGGGCCCCTGGGTGTTCAAGGTCGACAGCGGCGCGAGCGCCACGCCCGCGGCATCGCTCCGCTCGGTTGGAACGGAAGGCCCGCGCGGCGAGCCGCAGAAGAACCCCGTCGTCCTGAGCCTCGACTGCCGGGCCGATCACACCGGGGCCACCATCCTCACCCAGCAGTCGCTGCGCCAGGGCTCCGTCGAGGCCGAGCTGACACTCGACGCCGAGAAGCCTCGGCGGATTCCCGGCTTCGCCGGGACGACCGGAACCGGCGGCCAGCTGGTGCTGACCATATCCCTCGACTCCGTGCTCGCGCTCCTGGCCGGTCACCAGCGGGCGACCGTGGACTACGAGGACGGCGCGGGCTCCTCCAGGACGACGGCCGTCTTCCCGGTCGCGGGGCTGGAGGCGCGGCGGGCCGAGTTCGTCTCGGCGTGCGACCGGTCGGGAGGCGACCCGAGCCGGCCGCCGCGCTGACGCGGAGGGTCACCGGCGCCGGCACGCAGATCTCTCGGTCGCGGTGACTCCCGAGCGTGTTGAAATGTTCGCAATGTTCACTCGCGGGGATAAGAAACTGCCCTCTTGCGCGCGCGTGACACGCTTCCTATACTGTCGCTCCCCACTCGCGAGCTGATCCCTTCGAGTGGGTCTCCGACGGAACCAATCGCGTGTTTCGTCCACGCCGCAGCGGCGCCGCGGTGTGCTGTGCAGAGGGCCGGTCCGCGATTCGGCCGATCTGCAGCGCTCGCAGTGAATGAACCGGATGGCACGCAAGCCGTCCGGGAATCGAAGCCGGAGCTCCGGAGGCCCACCCGCTTGCGACAAGCCGGCGGCGGCCGACGGAAGAAGAACGGAGAAGTCAATTCTCCGACTCCGGATGGTCACAGCGTAGGGCGGCCCGCATGTCCCTTCGGGGAGATGCGGGCCGCCTTGTTTTCGAGACCCGCCGGACCCGTGCCCGCATCCTGACCTGCTCCACCGCGGCGATGTCATCCTCGAGGTGGCAGGATTGCGGATCGGTGGTCATGATCCGGCGGACCTGGATGCCGTGTCCCCGCCTCGGCGACCGCGCGGCAGACGATGTCGCGGTCGGTCACCACGCCCACCAGGCGCCGGGAGTCACGCGCGAGCACGGATGCTGGGGGCGTCGCACTGGGGGTCACTCGCCCGCCGGGTGGGCGACTCGGTACTTGCCACCGGACTCGGTCGCCCCGCCCAGCGAGCGCAGCAAGTACCGATGCCCCGGCGGGCGTGTGACCCCCGGTGGGCCGCCCCGACGCGCACCGCGCGCGCGACTCTGGCGCGCTACCCCCGGCCGCTTTAACGTGCGGCATCCTGCACGACGACACCATGATCACCGTTCTTCCGATTACCCCGCCAGGCCGGCTTCGCCGGCTGAGCTGAAAGGTCGAAGCTGTGCCCCCCACATACAGCGAGGTCTACGACCGCTGGCGCTCGGCGCCCGAGGCCTTCTGGGCCGAGGCCGCGGAGGCCGTGCATTGGTACCGCAAGTGGGACGCGGTGCTGGACGCCTCCCGCGCGCCCTTCTATCGCTGGTTTCCCGGCGCCGAGACCAACAGCTGCTACAACGCTCTCGATCGCCACGTCGAGAACGGACGCGCCGGTCAGGTCGCCCTGATCTATGACAGCCCGGTCACCTCGACCGTCCGGACCTGGACCTACCGCGAGCTGCGCGACGAGGTGGCCCGGTTCGCCGGCGTGCTGGCGGCCAAGGGCGTCGGCCGGGGCGACCGAGTCGTGATCTACATGCCGATGATCCCCGAGACCGTGATCGGCATGCTGGCCTGCGCCCGCATCGGCGCGATCCACTCGGTGGTCTTCGGCGGGTTCGCGTCGGCCGCGCTGGCCAGCCGGCTTACCGACGCGCGGCCCAAGGCGGTCCTGACCGCCTCGTGCGGCATCGAGGTCAATCGGGTGGTCCCCTACAAGCCGATGCTCGACGAGGCGATCGAGCTGGCCGTCGCCACGCCCGACTGCTGCATCGTGGTGCAGCGTCCCGAGGCCAAGGCGACGCTGCTGCCGGGGCGGGACTACGATTGGCACGAGCTCGCCATCGGCGCCCGGCCGGTGGACTGCGTCCCGGTGCTCGCCACCGATCCGCTCTACATCCTGTACACCTCGGGCACCACCGGAAACCCGAAGGGCATCATCCGCGACAACGGCGGGCATCTGGTCGGCCTCACCTGGAGCATGCGGAACGTCTACGGGGTCGAGCCTGGCGAGGTGTACTGGGCCGCCTCCGACGTGGGCTGGGTGGTCGGTCACTCGTACATCGTGTACGGTCCGCTGTTTTACGGGAACACCACGGTGCTGTACGAGGGCAAGCCGGTCGGCACCCCCGACGCGGGCGCGTTCTGGCGGGTCATCGCCCAGCACGGGGTCCGCTCCTTCTTCACCGCCCCGACCGCGTTCCGCGCGATCAAGCGCGACGATCCCGAGGGCGAGCACCTCCGCCGCTACGATCTGTCGAAGCTCCGCACCCTGTTCCTGGCCGGCGAGCGCTGCGATCCGCCGACCCTCGAGTGGGCCGGGCGACAGCTCGGCATTCCGGTCATCGACCACTGGTGGCAGACCGAGACCGCCTGGCCGGTCGGCTCCAACTGCGCGGGACTGGGGCTCGTGCCGGTCAAGCCCGGGTCGTGCGCGCTCCCGGTGCCGGGTTGGGATGTGCGGGTGCTGGACGACGGAGGCCGGGAGGTGGCGCCTGGCGAGCACGGCAACGTCGTGATGAAGCTCCCGCTCGCGCCGGGCGCGACGCCGACACTCTGGAACAACGATCAGGGCTTCCGGAAGACCTACCTCGACACCTACCCCGGCTACTACCTGACGGCCGACGCCGGCTACAAGGACGAGGACGGCTACCTCTGGATCATGGGCCGCACCGACGACGTCATCAACGTCGCCGGGCACCGGCTCAGCACGGGCCGGATGGAGGAGGTGCTCGCGGCGCACCCGGACATCGCCGAGTGCGCCGTGGTGGGCGTCGCCGACGAGCTCAAGGGCGAGCTGCCGCTCGGCCTGGTGGTGCTCAAGGCCGGGGCGGACCGCGACCGGACGGAGCTGGTTGCGGAGCTGGTGGAGATGGTGCGCCAGCGGATCGGGCCCGTCGCGTC
>DATCWW010000310.1:0-11691 GCA_036566145.1 Gemmatimonadales bacterium | reverse complement strand
CGCGGAGCCGGTCGCCGAAGTCGGAGAGCGCCGGCGCGGGATCGGCGCCCTCGCGCTGGCCGGTCTCATGCTGCTCATCGTGCTGCTGGGGTGGGGGCTGCTGAGCCTGGCGGGCGAGCTGTCGCGGGTGGGACGGACCATGGTACGCACCGAGCTGCGCCGCTGATCTAGCCGACCGAAGTGCCCCGGGCGCGCCGCTTGACCGGCCCCGCCGCGCCGACCCCCGGCCACCAGTTCCACCGTCCCATCGCCTGCATGACGGCCGGCACCAGCACCATCCGGATCACCGTGGCGTCGAGCAGCACCGCCACGGCGAGCCCGAACCCGAGCAGCTGCATTACCAGCACCCGGGCGAAGGCGAAGATGCCGAACACCAGGATCATGATGAGCGCGGCGGAGGTGATCACCGAGGCGGTGGCGCTGAGCCCCTCCATGGTCGCCTGGGTGTTTCGGCCCGATCGGTCGTACGCCTCCTTGATCCGGCTCAACAGGAACACCTCGTAGTCCATGCTGAGGCCGAATACCACCGCGAACACCAGCACCGGCACCACCACGAACACCGCCGAGGTGGGTCCGTCCAGGCCGAAGATCGAGGAGCCCAAGCCGAGCTGGAACACCAGGACGATGAGTCCGAACGTCGCGCTCACCGACAGGGTATTCATGATGATGGCCTTGATCGGCACCAGCACGGAGCGGAACGCCAGGGCCAGCATGATCACCGTCGCCGCCAGGATCAGGCCCACGAGCTCCGGAAAGAGTCCCAGCAGGTCCTCCTGAAAATCGTAGGCCGCGGCCGCGTAGCCGCCGACCTTGATGTCGAGCCCGCGGGTGCTCCGGAGCGGCGTGCGCGCCAGCTCCCGCGCCCGCACCACCACGTGCTGCGCCGAGGTGAGCGAGGTGGTATCGGCCAGGATGACGTCCATCAGGGTGAGGCGGTGGTCGCTGCTGAGGTAGGCGTCGAGGAAATCCGGATACTCCCGCCGGGCGGACTCGAGGTCGCTGTAGAGGACCGAATAGGCGAGCAGCGACTGGCCCGGCTCCAGGTCCACCAGGCTCCGGACTTCCCGCACTCGCGGGTCGGCCCGGAGCGAGTCGCTGAGGGCGCGTAGTCCCCTGAGCGACTGCGCCTGCGTCATGGTGCGCCGCTCGGGGGCCTCGACCAGAATCCGGATCGGCTGGATGTAGCCGGCCACCCCCATCCGGTTCAGCACATCCAGCCCTCGGCCGGCCTCGGTCCCGCTGGGCCACCAGTGGCGCGACGGCAATCCGATCCGGATCCAGAAGACCGGCAGCGTCAGGATGGCGATGGCGATGCCGCCGTAGCCCATGGCGCGGATCGGGTGCCGGCTCAGGGTCCGGGCCCACTTCTCCCACACCTGCGGCGCGTGGTACCACGCCAGGCGACGGGCCATCCACCGGGGGCGATCGATCTCCCGGCCCAGCAGCGCGAGCAGGGCAGGGAGCAGGGTGACCGCCAGGAGAACCGCCACCGCCACGACGATGAGGCCGCCAAGACCGACGCTCCGGGTCTCGATCGCGGGCGTGAAGAGGAGGGCGCCGAATCCCACCACCACGGTGAGCCCCGACGTGATCACCGCCTCGCCGGCCGTCACCATCGTCGCGATCGCCGCTTCCCGGCGCGGCAGGCCGCGTCCCAGCTCTTCCCGGAACCGGGTCACCACCAGCAGCGAGTAATCGATGCCGACCCCGAGCCCGATCATCGTGGTCATGTTGAGCACGAAGACCGACATCGGCGTGATCCGCGCGATCAGCCCGATCAGGGCGAGCGAGATGGCGATCGCGAGGATCCCGACCACCAGCGGAAGCGCCGCCGCGACCAGCGCCCCGAAGGCGAGCACCAGGATGATCAGCGTGAGCGGTAGAAGCGCCTTCTCGCCCCGGGCGCTGTCTTCCGTGACGACCGAGCGCACATCCAGGTCGAGCGGCGCCCGTCCGGTGACCAGGGCCGTGTAGCGCGAGCTGTCGGGGATGCGGGCGAGGATCTGACGCACCGCATGGCGCGCCACCGGCACCAGCGCGCCCGCGCTGTCGCTGGTCGGGAGGTTGAGGGCAACGATGACGAAGGTGGACCGGCGGTCCCGGCTGAGGAACGTGCTGTCGTTGGTGCCGGGATAGGATACCAGCCCACGCACGTACGGCTCGTGGCTCAGGCCGTCGAGCAGGGAATCGAGCACCACCCGCCCGGGGCCCTCGTCCATAGGCCCCGGGCCCTCGAGCGTGACCGCGAAGAACTCGCCGATCGGCCGGCTGAACCTGGCGTTGAGCTGCTTTTCCGCCCTGGAGGCCTCGGTCTCGCGGGCGCTGCCGCCGCGGATATTGAGGAGAGCCGGCGTGGCCGGGGCGCGGACGGCCGCCACCGCTCCAATCCCCGCCCACACGGCCAGCACCACCCATCGCCAGCGTACCAGCACGCGGGCAAAACGCTCCATCAGCCTCAGTCGCTCCTCCGCGCGGTCGGGCCGCGCACGACCGCGCGGGCGGCGGTATGTTAGGCATCCGTGCGACCTTGCGCCAGCGCTGCTGGCGGGGTGGCGCGGCCTTTGCCCATATTCACCGGACCATGCGCCGTCTCGTACTCCCCTTGACCACTCTGGCCCTCCTCACCCTGGTCCTGCTGGACCGGGTCGGCGACCTGGCGCAGCGGATGAACGAGGCCGCGCCCACGGTGCAGGGAGCGAGCGCTACCCAGTCTGGGTCCGCTCATCCCGATGCGGGCAAAGAGGATAGTCGCCTGGGTGCAAAAGCTGGCAGGGCCCCGACTGCCGACGAGGCCCGACTCGCCCGCCTATCTGTCCGGGACCGGCTGAGCCGGCTGTCCGACGGCACCTACCTCGACTCCCTGATCGTGAGCACCGACTCGGTGGTCCGCCGCTGGCCCGACCGGTGGGGCACTCCGATCACAGTCAATCTGGTGGAAGGCGAGGTGCCGGGATATTTGCCGAAGATGGGGGACTACGTGCGCGACGCGTTCGACCGGTGGGAGGCGACCGCGATCGGGGTCCGGTTCCGCATGGTTCCCGATTCCGCCAGCGCCGACATCGTGGTGCGGTGGATCGACCACTTCGACTTCGACCGGGCCGGGCAGACCGATCTGACCTGGGACCAGACCGGCCGGGTCCGCCGCGCCGCGATCTCGCTCGCGATCCGGAGCCACACCGGCGTGCCGCTGCCCGATGGCGCCCTCCTCTCGGTGGCGGTCCACGAGGCCGGTCACGCTATCGGCCTGCCCCATTCGGCGGACACCAGCGACGTCATGTTCCCCGCCACACGGACCGGCGTGCTCACCGAGCGGGATCGGCGCACGGTCGAGGCGCTCTACCGCCTTCCCACCGGCCCGGTCTCGGAGTTCCCCGTCCGCCGTTAACGTCCGGCGGTTCAGCGGGCCACGCCCGGGAGGCGGTGCAGCACATGCGACGGTGGAGAGGTCGGGTTCGTTTCATGACGATGGTTGCGATGCTGGCTGCAGCCGCCCCGGCCGCGGCGCAGTCCTTCACCATGGTGGACGACGCGGTCCAGGCCGGCATCCGGGAGGGATTGTATCCCGGTGCGGTCGTCATGATCGGCCGGCGGGATTCCATCCTCTATACCCGGGGCTACGGACACTTCACCTGGAACCCGTCCTCGCGGGTGCCGGACCCCGACTCCACCTACTGGGACATCGCTTCCATTACCAAGGTGGTCGCGACCGCGGCCTCCGCCATGCGCATGGTGGACCAGGGCAAGCTCGATCTGGACGCGCCGGTCCGCCGCTACCTTCCCCGCTTCTCCGGCGGACTCAAGAACCAGGTCACGGTCCGCATGCTGCTGGACCATACCAGCGGCCTCAAGAGCTATGTGCCGCTCTACCGCAAGGCGCGTGGCAGCCGCAGCCGGATGATCGACCTGCTCTACGCGCAGCCGCTGGTGCGCGCGCCCGGCGACTCCGCCGAATACAGCGACCTGAACGCCATGCTGCTGGGCATGGTGGTCGAGCGCGTAGCCGGCGCCTCCCTCGATAAGGTCGCCCGGCGTGAGGTCTGGAATCCGTTGGGCTTGGAGCAGACCCGGTTCAGGATGCCGGCCCGGCTCAAGCCGCGCACGGTTCCCAGCGGCATCTGGCGAGGACAGCCCGTGCCGGGAGACGTCAACGACCAGAACGCCGCCGCCATGGGGGGAGTGGCCGGCCACGCCGGCGTCTTCACCACGGCCCGAGACCTCTCCCGGTTCGCGCAGGTGTGGCTCAGGGACGGCATGGGGCCCGACGGCGTCTGGGTC
Source organism: Gemmatimonadales bacterium (assembly GCA_036566145.1). Classification (GTDB taxonomy): domain Bacteria; phylum Gemmatimonadota; class Gemmatimonadetes; order Gemmatimonadales; family GWC2-71-9; genus CAVVWJ01. Next base: position 7,416 of record DATCWW010000310.1, on the reverse strand, counting down.
CGGCCCGCCACCGTGCGGACCTTTCTCTCCAAGAGTCCCCACAGCGGCTCCCGCCTGCTCGGCTGGGATACGCCGGAGTTCGACGGCGAGGAGCCGAGCATCTTCGGGACGCTGATCAGCACGGCGGCGTACGGGCACACCGGCTTCACCGGCACCCAGGTCTGGATCGACCCGACCAACGATCTCTTCCTGGTGTTCCTCACCAATCGCGCGTTCGATCCCAAGGCCCCCGACTCCCTCAAGGGGCTCAAGGCGATCCGCACCTCTCTCTCCGACGCGGCGATCCGCCTGGTGCCGCACGCGTGCGGCCAGGAGCTGATCTCGAATTGTTGAGCCGCCCGGTGTTGTTGTTCGATGGGCAGTGCGGGTTCTGTCGGCAGTGGGTGGCCCGGCTCCGGCGATGGGACCGGCGGGGTGCGATCCAGGCACTTCCCGGGGCCGAGCGGGGGAACCTGCCCGGCTTGCCCGCAATTGCGGACGCGTCACTCGACCGGGCCATGCAGTTCGTCACCCCGGACGGACGAGTCTTTCCCGGCGCCCGGGCCTTGCCGGTCCTGCTTCCCTACCTGCCCGGCGGACGTCCGCTCGCTCTCTTCTTCCGGATTCCCGGGGTCCAGTTGATCGCCGATCGTCTGTATGCCTGGATCTCCGCCCGCCGCCACCGATTCGGTTGCGGCGACAGCTGCGGTCTCCGGTAATCCCGAACCCGGCAACCGGGATTGAGGTTAGATTGGAGCCATGGATGCCAACGCCTCCCCCGTCCCCGCGTCCGTCCCGACACCTCCGGCGGCCGAGACCATCCGCAAGGCGCTGCGGGCGGTGAAGGACCCCGAGCTCAATCTCAACATCATCGATATCGGGCTGGTGTACGACGTGGAGGTGGGCGAGACCGGCGACGTCGTGGTGCGGATGACCCTCACCTCGCCCGGATGCCCCGCCGGCGGCGAGATCATCGAGGACGTCAGGCGCGTCGTGGGTGATCTCGAAGGGGTGAAAAGCGCGGACGTGGAGTTGGTGTGGGACCCCTACTGGACACCGGAGCGGATGGACCCCCGGGTTCGCGCCTTCCTCGGATTCTGACCAACAGAGCCCGCTAGCCCGCCGCGGGTTGCTCCTCCTGCAGCGCCTCGAACAGCGACGGACCGATCACCCGGGCCTGCCACCGGTGAAGCTCGGGGACGGCCTGCAGCGCTTCCACCCCGGCGGGATTGGCCCGCGCGATCGCCTCGAGGGTTCCGTTGGGACAGAGAACCCCGGGTGCCAGGTCGAGCTCCACCGCCAGGGCGTTGCGCCGGGCCTTGAGCCGCTCCATCCGGGCTTCGAACGCCAGGTCGGGCTGCCGCCGAGGCGGACGCACGATCCGGGGTAGCTGATCCTCGGGAAGCTCGACTCCCCGACGCACCGCAGCCAGGATCTCCCGGCCGCGCCGCTCGGCCTGGTCGCCGCTGATGCCCGGGATCGCCTTGAGGCCCGCAAGGTCGCCCGGCGGCGACTTGGCGATCGCGAGCATCGGCTCGTTGTTGAGAATGCGGAAAGTCGCCCGGTCCGCCCGCCGCGCCACACCCTCGCGCCACTCCCAGACTTCCCGCAGTACCGCCAGCTCGCGTCCTCGAAGCGCCTTCGCGCCTTTGAGACGAAGCCACCCCGGCTCGGCGCCGTTGGGATCGGCGGCGCGGATGCCGGTCAGCAGACCGAATTCCTCCCGGGCCCATTCCATCCGGCCCCGCGCTTCCAGCTGACGAGCCAGGATGTCACGCAGCTCCGGCAGGTAGCGGGTGTCCGAAGCGGCGTAGGCCAGCATGTCGGCGGACAACGGCCGGGCCGACCAGTCGGCTCGCTGGAAACGCTTGTCCAGGCGGACACCCAGATACTTCTCCAGCAGCGCCGCCAGGCCGATCCCCGGCTCGTTCAACAGCTGGGCCGCGACGCGGGTGTCGAACAGCGCCTCGGCGTGGAGACCGTATTCGCGGTCGAGCAGCCGGAGGTCGTAGTCGGCGTCATGGAAGACGATCTCGACGGCGGGATCGGCCAGCAGCTCCCCGACCGGCGCGAGCGTCCCCGCCGCCAGGGGGTCCACCACCGCCGTCTCCTGACGCGAGGAGAGCTGGAGCAGGTAGATCCGGTCCTGGTAGCGGTGAAAGCTCGCCGCCTCGGTGTCCACCGCGACGAGCGGCGCCCGCCGAAGCCGCTCGACCAGGGAGGCCAGGTCGGCCGCGGTCTGGATCAGCTGCACTGGCTCACTCGCGGGGCTTGCTCACCAGCTCGAGGCCGGCCGCGATCTCGTCGAGAGCCTTGGAGAGCGTCTTGTAGAATTCCGCGTCGGGCTGCGGCGTGCCGCCCATGGCGGCGTCCATCTGAATCTTGCGCGCGAGACGCGCGGCGTGGCGGATGTAGTCGGTGGCTGGCTTCATGGCGGCGCCGGGTAGAGGTGGTCGAGGGCCTCACCGAGGGTCGAATGCTGTAGTATATCTCCCCCAGGAGCCACGGCGCCCATGACACCCGAGATCGATCTTCCCGTCTACCCCGACGAGTGCGACGCCTTCGGGCACCTCAACCAGGCGTCGTTCCTCAGCCTGTTCGAGCGCGCCCGGTGGGAGATGCTCATGCGCGGCCCGGGCATGGATGTCTTCAGCCGATCGGGCGCGTGGCCCGCGGTGCGGAAGTCGGTCATCGACTATCACGCCGCCGCATTTCCCGGCGACGTGCTGCGCTTTCACCAGTCGCTGACCCACCTGGGCCGCACCAGCTTCACCATGCGCCAGACGGCCCGCCGGGTGAAGGACGACGTCCTCATCGCCACCGCGGAGTTCGTCTTCGTCTGCATCAACCGGGACGGCCGCCCCACTCCGGTGCCGGCGGAATTTTCCGACCATATGGGCAGCGGGGGCGAGCAGACCGGTGACGCCCGCCGCTTCACGGTGAACGGCGTGACCCTCGCCGTCGAGGTGCGGGGCGAGGGGCCGGCCGTGCTCTTCGTGCACGGCTATCCCTTCGACCGCTCGATCTGGTCGCACCAGATCGCCGCCCTGGACGGCTACCGCCGCATCGCCCCCGACCTTCGGGGCATGGGGACGTCCGACGCGCCCGATCTGGGATACAGCATGGAGATCTACGCCGCGGACCTGGCGGCGCTGCTCGACGTGCTCGGGGCGGACGAGGTCGTGCTGTGCGGGCTGTCGATGGGCGGGTACATCGCCTTCGAATTCCTGCGACGCTGGCGATCCCGGGTTCGCGGCCTGGTGCTCATGGACACCCGGGCCGAAGCCGACTCGGCGGAGGCTCGGAAGGCGCGGGACGCCGCCGCGGCCTTGGCCCGGGAGCGCGGCGCGGAGGCGGTCACCGAGTCGCTGCTGCCGCGCGTCCTCGGGCGAACCACCCGGACCGGTGCCAGCATCACCGCCGAGCGGGTCCGCGGCATGATGTCGTCCACGCCGGTTCCCGGGCTGGTCGGCGCGCTGGCCGCCATGCGCGACCGGCCGGACAGCTCCCCGCTGCTGCCCGAGCTGGCCGGCCTCCCCACCCTGGTTCTGGTCGGCGAGGAGGACGAGCTCACGCCGCCCGACACGGCGCGGGCCCTGGCCGACCGGATTCCCGGCGCCCGACTGGTTACCGTGCCCGGCAGCGGACACCTGCCGCCCGTCGAGCGCCCGGTCGAGACCACTCGCGCGCTGGTGGAATTCCTCCGCTCCCTTCGCTGAAACCTTTTCCGCCGACGGGGCGTTAGTCACTGTGACGGGGTGGTCGACGGGCCTACTGGTCCGATCCGGCTCCCGTTCCTACCAACGACGGCTCCGTGCTCGCGGCCATGCAGTTCGAGTGCGGGGCCGCTCTCCTGTCCGGTCCCGAAAAAGCAGCGACCCTCCGGGGCCGGGCCGGAGGGTCGCGAAATGGTGCCGACGAGGTCAGCGCTTGGGCCGGCCCGGCGGGGCGTCGGAGTTGAAGACTTCTTTATTCTTCTCGATATAGGAGGTCATGTTCGCCGGGACATCCTCCTCGGGGAAGATGGCCGTGACCGGGCACTCCGGCTCACAGGCGCCGCAGTCGATGCACTCGTCGGGGTGGATGTAGAGCTGGTCCTCGCCCTCGTAGATGCAGTCCACCGGACAGACATCGACGCAGGCCCGGTCCTTGACCCCGATGCAGGCCTCGACGATCACGTAAGTCATTGCCGCGCGTCCTCCCTGGATGTGCCGATCGCGTCGCGTCTCGTGGCAAAGTTATAGGGAACCCCGCGGACCGGCGCAAGGGGCATGATATCTTACCCCGTCATGCCTTGTCCGGGCCGCCCGGCTCTCGTGCTCGCGCTCTGTCTCATCCTGGCGCAGCCGCCATCCCTCTCCGGCCAAAGCTGTCCTCCGCCGCGAACCGCGCTCGTGCTTTCGGGTGGCGGCGCCAAGGGGCTGGCCCACGTCGGCGTGCTCCGGGTGCTCGACAGCCTGGGAATCCGCCCCGACCTCATCGTGGGCACCAGCATGGGCGCCGCGGTGGGCGCGCTCTATGCCAGCGGATACTCCGGCCGAGAGCTCGATTCCCTCGCCCGGGTGGTACCGCTCGCGCAGCTGTTCCGCACCTACCAGCCGCGGGCGCCCCGCAGCCTGGGCGTGCTCCAGCCGCTCGTCGTGTGGGAGCAGGGCGAGCGCCGCTTCAATCTGCAGAGCGCCGCAATCGTCGAGTCGGAGGTCAACGCGCTGGTGAACGCGGCCCTCCTCCGCGGCAATCTGCTCGCGCGCGGGAATTTCGACTCGCTGCCGATTCCGTTCCGCGCCGTCGCGACCGATCTGTCCGACCGGACTCCCGTGGTCATGTCGTCCGGCGACCTGGCCCAGGCGGTGCGCGCCAGCATCGCCGTGCCGCTCCTCTTCGACCCGGAGTTGCGCGACGGCCGCTACCTCGTCGATGGCGGGCTCTCCGCCAACGTGCCGGTGGCGATCGCGCGGGCGGCGGGAGCCCAGCGGGTGATCGTGTCCGACGCCACCGACCACCTGCCGCCCGAGTTCGACCCGTATTCCCCGCTGCTCGTGGCGGATCGCCTGGTGCGGTTCCTCTTCCTCCAGGCGGCCGACACGCTGACCGATGCCGATGTGCTGGTCCGGCCCGACGTCGACCGGTTCACCAGCCTCAACTTCTCGCAGGGGAACATCGCTCGACTGCTCGAGGTCGGCCGGGAGGCCGCGGATACCACGCTCAGGCCGCCGGCCTGCCGGGAGGAGCGCGCGCCGGCGCGAGCCCTGCCGACCCGGATCGGCGGCGTCCGGGTGCCCGACGGGAACCGTTCCGAGCAGCTCGCCCTCGAGCGGCTCCTGGGACTCGGCCTCAGCGACTCGCTCGACACGTCGCTGTTGCGCTCCCGGCTCCGTGGCCTGGGCGTCGCGTCCGAAGACTACCGAGCGGTCTGGCTCTCACCGCGGGGAACGGGCGACTCGGTCGAGTTCGATCTCAAGCTCCGGCGAGCCGCTCGCCGCGTCGCCGGCCTGGGCCTCGCTTACGACAACGAGCTCGGCGGCCGGATGTGGGCCGGGGCCGTCGATCGCCGGCTGTTCGGACTCGCACTGGAGGGAAGCGGAGCGCTCCTTCTCGGCGAGCTGCGCAAGGAGCTGTACGCGGGGATCCGGCGGAACTACCAGGTCGGCCGCCAGCTCATCGAGCCCACGCTCACCGCGCGGCTGGCCGACGAGCACGTCCGCCAGTTCGACGCGGCGGGCGAGGAGCTCGACGAGGCGGACGTGCGCGAGGCCGTGGGCTTCGCCGGCTTCGAGCGGGCGCTGCCGAACGGGTGGGAGGCCGGGGCGGGACTGGTGGGCCACGTATGGGACGAGCCCGACCGCTCCGATATCTCGACGGCCGGGGCGACAATCCGCGCCGAGCGGGCCACCGCCGATCGCGGACGCGAGGCTCTCGCCGAGATCACCTGGACCGGCGTGTACCAGCGGGTTGCGCTCGAAGCCGAACCCAACGTCCGGCTCGGCGTCGTGCGCCTCGTCCCCAGGCTACGCCTGGGCTGGGGCGAGGATCTGCCGATCCATCTCCAATTCCCTCTGGGGGGCGACGAGGGCTTTCCCGGACTGCACATCGGGGAGCGCCGGGGCAATCGGGAAGCGATGCTCGGGGCCGCGCTCTCGACGCCCGTGCTCGGTCCGGTTCTCGCCCGCCTGGAGCTGGCGGTCGGCCGAACGACGGCAGACGGGACGCTCCTGGGCGATGACGGCTGGGTGGGCGGAGCACGAGTTGGGGTCGGAGCGGAGACACCGGTGGGACCGGTGCGGTTCGAGTACGGCTATGGCACCGAAGATCGGGGCGCCATCTACGTGCGGCTGGGACGCTGGTTCTGACCTGTACGGGTGCTAGAGCGACTCCGAGATCGGAGAGGCATAGCTCTCGTTGCGGGCCTCCGGCTGGCCGTATCGCCGGCTCGGACCGTAGAGCCGGTGCCATTCCTCCCGAAGACAGAAGGGGTCGAGCCCCTGGGGCCGATCGACCGCGAGCACTCCGTCGAGGTGGTCGATCTCGTGCTGCAGCAGCTCGGCGCGGTCACCCTCCAGATCTACCTCCTGCCAGGCGCCCTTGAAATCCTGGTACTTGACCCGGATGCGATAGGCGCGGCTGACCCGGACGAGCAGGTTGGGAAAGGAAAAGCAGTCGTCCCACACCTCGAAGTCCTCGTTGCCGATATCCACGATTTCGGGATTGATCATCGGCCAGGACTTATCCATCTCCAGGTAGATCATCCGAACCGGGGCGCCGATCTGGGGTGCCGCGATGGCGCGGCCGGACCCGAATCGGGACTGCCAGTCGCGCAGCGTCTCCCGCATGTCATCCATGATCACGCGGACCGCGGTAGAACCGGGCCGGGTAATGGGCTCGCACTTCGCGCGCAGGATCGGGTCACCCAGGAGGCGGATGCGGTGGATGGTCATCGGGACAAGCCTCCAGGCTGGTGCAAACGGGCGAAAGCGGCGATCCCAATATGGGAAATGCCGGTTATGTGGTCTAGGGACAGAGGTTGGACGAAGATAGTAGTAATAACAACTTCTAACGCTTATTACTCTCTCGCGGACCCAACGAACGCCTGCTGATGGCGCCTAGTCTGCCGATACAAGCCATTGCAGTAAAAATGGATAGGCAATTCACACCAATAGTACTGAACGATTTGACAATCGACCTTTCCGACCATACTATTCCCGTATGGCGAGTGCCCTCCCTCTGATCGATCCGGACCTCCCGCTGGGCCAGCGGGGTCAGCGTGGGGCCGTCCTGCTTCAGCTTAAACGTGGGCGCGAGTTGACAGCCAAGGATCTGGCGAGCCGGCTGGGTCTCTCGCTCAACGCGGTGCGGCACCACCTCAAGGAGCTCGAGCTGGAGGGGCTGGTCGGTCACCAACGGCTGCACCGTGGGGTCGGCGCGCCGGTATTCGTGTAT
>DATCWW010000306.1:0-3044 GCA_036566145.1 Gemmatimonadales bacterium | reverse complement strand
CCCCGCCGGAAGCGGCGGCCCAAGCCGGAGGCCATCGCCGCCCGGCTCAAGACCGAGGGCGAGGCGGCGGCCGAGCCGGCACCCGCCTCGGCGGGCGAGGGCGCCTAACCAGCGTTGCGACGGTGCGGGGTCACCCTGAATGAGGCGAAGGGGGCATACCCATGGGCATGTCCCCTTCACTGCGTTTCAGGATGACGCCGCTGTACCGCCGACTTACTATTCAGCCCGATGTATGACCCCGTGAGGATGACATGGCGAGCGTGACGATTTCCCCGAAGGACGTAAGCGAGCTCCGCGCCCGCACCGGCGCCGGGATGATGGACTGCAAGCGGGCCCTGGAAGAGGCCGGCGGCGACATGGACAAGGCGTCGGAGATCCTGCGGAAGAAGGGGATCGCCAAGGCCGAGAAGCGCGCCGGGCGGGTCGCGTCGCAGGGCCTGGTGGTGAGCTACATCCACCACAACCAGCAGGTGGGCGTGCTCCTCGAGCTCAACTGCGAGACCGACTTCGTCGCCCGCAACGAGGCGTTCAGCCAGCTGGCCCGCGACATCGCCCTGCACGTGGCGTCGGCCGATCCGATCGGGGTCAACCCGGAGGACGTGCCCGCCGACCTGGTCGAGCGGGAGCGGCGCATCGCCGAGGAGCAGGTGGCCGCGGAGAAGAAGCCGGAGCAGATCCGGGCCAAGATCGTGGACGGCAAGATCAAGAAGTTCGTCGCCGAGCGGACGCTCCTCGAGCAGCCGTTCGTGAAGAACGACAAGATCACCGTGGGGGAGTTGATCAAGGAGGCGTCGGGCAAGCTGGGCGAGACCATCTCCGTCCGCCGCTTCGCCCGGTTCCAGGTCGGGGCGGCCTGATGGCCCTGGCCTATACCCGCGCCCTGCTCAAGCTGTCGGGCGAGGCGTTGGGGGGCGAGAAGGGAAGCGGCCTCGACTTCCACACCGTCGAGGCGTTCGCGCAGGAAATCAAGTCGGTGCACTCGCTCGGGGTGCACCTGGCGCTCGTCGTGGGCGGCGGCAACATCATCCGCGGCACCACCGCGAGCCGGGAAGGGATCGACCGGGTCTCCGCCGACTACATGGGCATGCTGGCGACGGTCATCAACGCGCTCGCGTTGCAGGACGTGCTGGAAAAGGTGGGGGTCAACACCCGGGTGATGACCGCGATCCGCATGGAATCGGTGGCCGAGCCGTACATCCGCCGCCGCGCCATCCGGCATCTGGAGAAGGGCCGGGTCATCATCTTCGCCGCCGGCACCGGGAATCCGTTCTTCTCCACCGATACCGCGGGCGTGCTCCGGGCGCTCGAGATCGAGGCCCAGGTCATCCTCAAGGCCACCAATGTGGACGGGATCTACACCGGCGATCCGCGGACCGACCGCTCGGCGACCTTCATTCCCGAGCTCAGCTACCAGGAAGCGATCGTCAAGAACTACGCGGTCATGGACGCCAACGCCTTCGGGCTCTGCAAGGCCAACCAGCTGCCGATCGTGGTGTTCAACATCAACCAGCCCGGCGCCATCCGGCGCGTGCTCGAGGGCGACCGGGTAGGGACCATCGTCCGATGACCATCGCCGACCTCACCAAGCATGCCCGCGAGCTGATGCACAAGGCGATCGAGAGCACCAAGCGGGAGTTCAGTACCATCCGGAGCAACAAGGCGAGCCCCTCGCTGCTCGACCTGGTGCGGGTCGAGGCCTACGGCAACGCCATGGCGCTCAACCAGGTGGCCATGGTCGCCGCGCCCGAGCCCCGCCTCATCACCGTCCAGCCCTTCGACAAGTCGCTCACCCAGGCCATCGAGAAGGCCATCCGCGAGGCGGACCTCGGCCTCAACCCCGCCACCCAGGGCAATCTGATCCGGGTGCCGTTGCCGGCGCTGAGCCAGGAACGGCGGAAGGAGCTGGTCAAGGTGGTGCACAAGCTGGCGGAGGAGAGCCGGATCGCGGTGCGCCACGCCCGCACCGACGCGATCTCCCGGATCAAGAAGCTCGAGCACGTCTCGGAGGACGACAAGACCCGGGGCGAGAAGGAAATCCAGAAACTTACCGACGAGCACATCAAGCAAATCGACGGCCTGATCCACGCCAAAGAGGCCGAGATCATGGAGGTCTGAGCATGGCCGACGACCTCCTGCAGCGGCTCCGGGTGCACGGCGCGGTCCCCGCCCACGTCGCGATCATCATGGACGGGAACGGGCGCTGGGCCAAGGGGCGGTCGCTGCCCCGGCCGCTGGGCCACCATGCCGGCATGACGGCGGTGCGGGAGGTGGTGGAAGGCTCGCTCGCCGCGGGCGTGGGCGTGCTCACGCTGTTCGCCTTCAGCCAGGAGAACTGGCAGCGGCCGCCGCGCGAGATCGACGCGCTGATGAGCCTGCTGGAGGAGTACATCGCCAAGGAGGCCGACGAGCTCCGGGAGCAGGGTGTCTCGGTCCGCATTCTGGGCGACATCGACCGGCTCACCGGCGGCGCCCGCCGGGCCGTGGACCGGATCGTGGCCGACACTGCGGGCGGCACCGCGCTCGCGCTGAACCTCTGCATCTCCTACAGCTCCCGGGCCGAGATCGCCCGGGCCGCCCGCCTCCTGGCCGAAGAAGTGGCGGCCGGCCGGCTCGATCCGGCGGCGGTCGACGAGGAGGCGCTCGCGCGGCAGCTGTACACCGCGCCCTGGCCCGATCCGGATCTGCTGATCCGCACCTCCGGCGAGATGCGGATCTCCAACTTCCTGCTCTGGCAGCTGGCTTACGCCGAGCTCTACGTCACCCCGGTGCTCTGGCCCGACTTCACCCGCCGCCACCTGTTCGAAGCGATCCTCGAGTTCCAGCGGCGCGACCGCCGGTTCGGGCGCGTCTCGGCCTGATGGACGCGGAGCTGGTCCGGCGGATCGCCTTCGCCGCCGTCGCCATCCCCCTCGTACTGCTGGTCGTGTGGTACGGGGGGCTGCCGCTGGCGGCTCTTCTCGCCGCCGCCTCAGCCATCGGCACGGCGGAGCTGTTCGGCCTGGCCGAGCGCCGCGGGGTGCGCCCGGCGCGGGTGCTGGGCGCGG
>DATCWW010000287.1:0-3445 GCA_036566145.1 Gemmatimonadales bacterium | reverse complement strand
CTCGTCGCAGCCTGCCGTGGACGAGCTGCTCGCCGGCCCCATCCGTGGCGAGCTGCTCGGCGCCGAGCTCCTGGCCGAGCTGGCCCGGGCGGTGGCGCGCGGGCAGCGCCTCGCGCCGAGGGTGCCGCGAGCTCGGCACCGCCTCCTGGAACGCCTGGACCAGACCCGGCGGATTCTTTCCGACGCGCACGACCGGCTCGCCGAAGCGGCCGAGCGGGACCACAACGTCGGGCCCGCCGGGGAATGGCTGCTCGACAACCTGCACGTGGTGCAGGAGCACATCCTCGAGGTTCGCGAGAGCCTCCCGGGGGAGTACTACCGCGAGCTGCCCGAGCTCGCCGCCGGACCGCTCGCGGGGTATCCCCGGGTCTACGAGATCGCCATCGCGCTCATCTCCCACACCGAAGCCAGGGTCGAGCTCGACGACCTGACCCGCTTCGTCGCGGCGTTCCAGGAGGTGGTCCCGCTCCGGATCGGCGAGCTCTGGGCCCTGCCCGCGATGCTCCGGCTCGGGCTCATCGAGAGCGTCCGCCGCATGGCGCTCCGCTCGGTACGGCGGCTGGAGGAGCTGGAGTCGGCCGACCAGTGGGCCGCGCGGCTCGCCGAAGCCGCCCGGGGCGCCGGCGGCGACCTGGAGACGGCGCTGGCCGGCTTCCTCCGCACCCCCCCCGAGCTCACGCCCACCTTCGTCTCCCGTTTCCTCCAGCAGCTCAGGTTCCAGGACGGCGTCGCGCCGTCGCTCCGCTCGCTGGAGCACTGGGTGATCGAGCACGGGATGGGTCCGGAGGACGCCGCCGGGCGCGCGACCGAGCGGGTCGCGCTGACCCAGGTGATGATGGCGAACAGCATCACCAGTCTCCGCACCATCGCCCGGCTCGACTGGGAGACCTTCGTCGAGGATCAGAGCGCGCTCGAGGCGGCGCTGCGGCGGGACCCGGCCGGGGTCTATCCCCAGATGACCTTCGCCACCCGCGACCAGTACCGGCACGTGGTGGAACGGATCGCCAAGCGGACGGCGCGGGAAGAGCGTGCGGTCGCGGAGGAGGCGGTGCGATTGAGTCGGGAGGCCGGCGAGGGCAGGGCGGGGCACGTCGGCTACTTCCTGGTGGACGAGGGGCTGGCCCGGCTCGAGACCCTCACGGGCTACCGGCCCCCGTTCGGGCTCGCGCTCCTGCGCTGGGCGCTCAGGCACCCGAACGTGGTGTTCGTGGGCGGGGTCCTGGTGGGAACGCTGGCCGCCCTGTGGGCGCTGCTCTGGCTTGCCGGGTGGCCCGACCCCGCGAAATGGTCGCTGGTAGTGCTGTTGGCGCTGATCCCGGCCAACGACATCGCCGTGAGCACGGTCAACCAGCTCATCACCGCCTTCTTCCCGCCGCACGTCCTGCCCAAGCTCGACCTGACCAAGGATGGGGTCCCCGCCGACCTGCGCACGGCTGTCGTGGTGCCCACCCTCTTCGGGAGTGTCCCGGGGGTGACCGAGGCGCTGGAGCATCTGGAGGTCCAGTATCTCGCCAACCGGGACGCCCATCTGCACTTCGCGCTGCTGAGCGATTTCACCGACTCGCCGACCGAGCAGCGACCGGACGACGCCGCGATCGTGGCCGCGGCGGTGGCGGGGATCGATGGGCTCAACCGCCGCCACGGTACCGGCGAGACCGGCCCCTTCGCCCTCTTCCATCGGGGCCGGCGGTGGAATCCGCACGAGCGGGTCTGGATGGGCTGGGAGCGCAAGCGGGGCAAACTGGCCGAGTTCAACGCATACGTCCGAGGCGGGGGGCTGGGCGGGTTCTCCACCGTTGCGGGCGACGTGGCGGCGCTCCGCGGGATCCGCCACGTGATCACCCTCGACGCCGATACGGTTCTGCCGCCCGGAGCGGGGCGGCTCCTGATCGGCGCGCTGGCCCATCCACTGAACCGGGCGGAGTTCGACCCGGCGCGGGGCCGCGTCGTGCGGGGGTACGGGATCCTGCAGCCTCGCGTCGGCGTCAGCCTCCCCAGCGCGAACCGCTCCCGCTTCGCGGCGGTCCACTCGGGGCATCCGGGAGTGGATCCCTATACCACCGCGGTCTCCGACGTCTACCAGGATCTGTACGGCGAAGGGAGCTTCACCGGCAAGGGGATCTACGAAGTCGCCGCGTTCGAGCTGGCCACGCGCGGGCGCTTTCCCGAGAACGCCCTGCTCTCCCACGACTTGATCGAGGGCAACTACGCCCGGGCCGGTCTGGTCACCGACATCGTGGTGTACGACGACTATCCGGCCAGGTATCTCAGCTTCACCCTCCGGAAGCACCGCTGGATCCGGGGCGACTGGCAGCTGCTGCCCTGGCTCCGCCCCCAGGTACCCGGGCCGGATGGCCCGGAGCCCAACCGCCTATCGCTCCTCTCCCGCTGGAAGATCCTCGACAACCTGCGGCGCAGCCTGGTGGAGCCCGCCTGGCTCCTCTTCCTGCTGGCCGGCTGGCTGGTGCTTCCCGGCCAGCCGCTCCGCTGGACGCTGCTCGCGCTCGGCGCGATGGCGGCGCCCCACATCGTCTCGCTGCTCCTGGTGGTGCTCCGACCTCCGCGGGGGAAGTCGCTGCTGGCCTGGTACGCGCCGATCGGGGGTGATGCGGCGACCAGCATGGAGCAGCTCGCGCTGGCGATCGCCTTCCTGCCGCACCAGGCGTGGATCTCGCTCGACGCGATCGCGCGGACCCTGTGGCGGATGCTGGTCACCCGTCGCGGGTTGCTGGAGTGGCGCACCGCCTCCCAGGCCGAACGGATGGTGGCCGGCGGGGTCCGCACCACGTGGCGCACCATGTGGCCCGCGCTCGCCCTGGGCGTCGGTCCGGTCGCGGCGTACGTGCTCGCGCTCCTGACCCGGGGCGGCGGCCCGGTACTCGATCCGTTGGTCGGGGCGGCGCTGCCGCTGGCGGCCCTGTGGATGGCGAGCCCCTGGATCGCCCATGCGATCAGCGCGCCGGTGGCGCGGCAGGAGCGCCGGTTGCCGCGCTCGAGCCGCGCCCCCGCGATGCGATACGCGCTGCTGCACTGGCGCTTCTTCGAGCGCTTCGTGAACGAGTCCACCCACTGGCTCGCGCCCGACAACTTCCAGGACGACCCCGAGCCGGTGATCGCGATGCGCACCTCGCCCACCAACGTGAGTCTCCAGCTCCTCGCCACGGTGAGCGCGTGGGACCTCGGTTTCATCACCCTCGACGAGGTCGCGGACCGGCTGGAGCGCACCTTCGCCACGCTCCGCCGGCTGCGCCGGTACCGGGGCCACTTCTACAACTGGTACGACCTCGCCACCCTCGAGGTCCTGGAGCCGGCGTACGTCTCGACCGTGGACAGCGGCAACCTCGCCGGGCACCTGGTGGCGCTCCGGCAGGCGCTGCTCGCCGCGCCCGAGCAGCCGGTGGTGGACGGGCGCGTCGCCCGCGCGCTGACGGCGGGGCTCTCGCTC
>DATCWW010000275.1:0-6543 GCA_036566145.1 Gemmatimonadales bacterium | reverse complement strand
GGCAGCTCCGGCAGCCGGCCCTCGACGGTGAACAACGCCGCCAGGACCGCGTGCGCGGCCACGCTGACCCCGATCGCGAGCCAGGGACGCTGCCGGCGGCGAGGAAGCCCGCTGAGGTCAAGCGGTCGAGGCAAGGGCGCTCCGCCCCGCCGGCGCCAGGATTCGTCCCAGCCGTCCCGCCGCCTCTCGCAATCGATCGGGTCCCACCGTGAGTGCGATCCGGAAGAAGCCCTCCCCTCCGGGGCCGAAGCCGCTGCCGGGCAGCACGACCGTGCCGGTCTCCTCCAGCGCCCGCCGCGCGAACTCCGCCGAGGGCAGCTCCGGCGGCAGCGGCACCCAGAGGTACATCGCCGCCTTGGGCGAGTCGACGGCGAACCCGGCCTGCTTCAGCGCCGGCACCGCCGCGTCACGCCGCCGCTCGAGCTCGGCCCGGATCGGCTCGACCAGCTCCTCGGCCCGGTCCAACGCCGCGACCCCCGCCCGCTGCACCGCGAGAAACGGTCCGGTATCGGTGTACGACTTGACCCGGGTGAGCGCGCCGATCAGTTCCGGCCGCCCGACTGCGAACCCGATCCGCCATCCGGTCATCGAGAAGCTCTTGGACAGCGAGAAGAACTCGAGCGCCACCTCGCGCGCGCCCGACACTTCGAAGATGCTTGGGGCCCGATAACCGTCGAAGGTGAGGTCGCAGTACGCGTTGTCGTAGGCCAGCAGGATCCCGTAGCGGCGGCAGACGGCCACCGTACGCTCGAGGTACTCCGGCGTCGCCACCGCCGCGGTCGGGTTGTTCGGATAGTTCAGGAACACCAGCTTGGCGCGGCGCAGCACCGCCTCGGGTACCTGCTCCAGCTCGAGCAGGAATCGGTTCTCGGGGCGGAGCGGCACCGCATGCGGCTCGGCACCGGCCAGAATGGATCCGCCGATGTACGCCTGATAGCCCGGCTCCGGAATGATCGTGACATCGCCCGGGTTGACTACCGCGAACGGCAGGTGCGACAGGCCTTCCTTGGAACCGATGAGCGGGAGCGTCTCGGTCGCGGGATCGAACCGGAAGCCGAAGCGCCGCTCGACCCAGCGAACCGCCGCCTGCCGGAAGGCGAACAGACCCTGCTGGAAACCGTACTTGCTGTAGGCGGGATCGGCCAGAGCCTCGGTCATCGCCTCGACGGCGACGGCCGGCGGCGGAGTGTCGTTGTCTCCCGCGCCCAGGTCGATCACGTCCACGCCGCGTTCGATCAGACGGCGCTTGAGCGCCGGGATCTCGGCCAGGGGGTAGCCGGGCAGCGCCTTGAGACGTTGGCTGAACTCGATGCTCATATCTCGCTATTCCGCACTGGGTTAGAAAGTACGCCAACGCCGGGAATCTCAACCTCGACACGGTCCCCGTCCTGGAGCGGCGCGGTGCCGGCTGGCGTCCCCGTCGCGATCAGGTCACCCGGTTCCAGGGTCATGATCCCGCTGATGTAGGACACCAGCATCGGGATCGAAAACTGCATGGCCGACGACCTGCCCCGCTGGCGCTCGACGCCGTTCACCCGGCAGATCACCTCGAGGTCCCGCCAGTCGAGATCGGTCGCCACCCGCGGGCCGACGGGGCAGAAGGTATCGAAGCCCTTGGCGCGTCCCCACTGCCCGTCCGTCTTCTGCAGATCGCGGCAAGTGACGTCGTTGAGGCAGGTGAATCCGGCGATCGCGCCCGCCGCCTCCTCCTGGCTGAGCCGGTGCGCCCGCCGGCCGATCACCACTCCGATTTCCCCCTCGAACTCGACCCGCTGGGAGACGCGCGGCAGGCGGATGGTGTCACCGGTGCCGATCAGGGCGCTGGGCGGCTTGAAGAAGAGGAGCGGCTGGGCCGGGACCTCGTTCCCCAGCTCGCGGGCGTGCTCCACGTAGTTACGCCCCACGGCTACGATCTTGGACGGCGCGACCGGAATCAGACGACCGCCCCGAACCCGTGGCGGGCAAAGAAGTCCTCGCAGCGCGTCCGCACCTGGGCCCAGCTGCCGATGACCCGTTCGGCCCTTGGCAGACCGCCCAGCAGCAACGGGCCGTACCGCTTGGTGACCACCCGGCTGTCCAGCAGCACCACGACCCCCACGTCGGTCCGGCTCCGGATCAAGCGACCGAACCCCTGCTTGAGCTTGAGCGCGGCGTGGGGCAGCAGATAGTGCACGAATCCGTCGAGGCCTTCCTCCGCCAGCCGCTCCAATCGCGCGGCCGTCAGCGGCTCCGACGGCACCTTGAAAGGTAGCTTGTTGAGCACCAGCGCGCGGAGCGCCCGTCCGGGCACGTCCACGCCTTCCCAGAACGAATCGGTGCCGAGGAGAATCGCGTTCTCCGCGGCGCGAAAGCGTCGCAGCAGGACGTCGCGCGGAGCTTCTCCCTGCACCAGGATCGGCCAGCGGGCGCCCAGGACGCCCCGCAGCTCCACCGCCGCGCGCCGGAGTGATGCGTGGCTGGTGAAGAGCACGAACATCCCGCCGTCGGCGGCGAAGGCGAGGTCGGAGACCACCTGCACCACCGCGGCGCCGTGGGCCGACTCGTCCTCTCGCGGCTCGGGCAGGTTGTTCGGGATCCCGAAGACGCATTGCGACGGATAGTCGAACGGCGACGCGAACACCTCGCGCACCCGGACCGGCGATTCGTCGCCCGCGAGCCCGAGTCGGCTCTCGAGGAAGCCGAAGTCGCCCCCGGCGGCGAGCGTGGCGCTGGTGAGCACCACCGTCTCGAGCCGGTCGAACAGGAGTTTCCGCAGAAGGGGCGCGAGGTCGAGGGGAACGGCCGAGAGCTGGATGTGGCCCCCCCGCGCGGTGCGCTCCATCCAGCGGACGGTCGGCGCGCCGCCGCCCACAGGACGCAGGCTCCGGTTGAGCCCATCGGCGATGCCATCCAGGCGGCGCATGACGCCGCGGAGCTCCTGCAGCAGCTGCCCCCGCCGCTCGCTCTCCTCGACCTGGGTCAAACCATCGGCGATCCCCTCCACCATCGCGCGCACCGCGCGAAAGGCGCCCAGCGCGGCGTCGAGCTCGAAGCCGAGTCCTTCGTCCCAGACGGGGTCCGTTGCAAACTCGTCGCTCAGCCGGAGCTGGCTGGCCTGGTCGGCCTCGAGCCGGTCGGAGAGGCGCTGGAACAGGGCGTCGGTGGCCCGGCGCGCGTCGGCGACCGCAGGAAGCAGACGCTCGCGGAGGAGGTCGAGACTGGCGCGACTGAGCAGGTCGGCCCGGCCGGCCAGCTCGTGTGCCAGCGTCGGCGCCAGGCCGCGGCCGTTCCGCTCGAAGCGGTTCAGCAGCCGGCGCACTGCTCGGCTGGTGACCTGGAGGCCGAGGTGGTTGGCGGCGACTTCCTCCAGGTGGTGGCCTTCGTCCAGGATCAGGCGACGGTAAGGGGGAAGCACCGCCGCTTCCTCCCAATTGTCCTGCGCCTGCCGCACCGACAGGTCCGCCGCCAGCAGGTGGTGGTTGACCACCACCACGTCCGCCTCGGCCGCTTTCCGCCGGGCCCGGAACAGGAAGCAGCGGTCGAAGTGGGGACACTTGAGCCGGGTGCACAGGTCCGGCTCCGCGCTGACCTCGTCCCAGACCTCCGGGGTCGGCGTCACCGGGAGGTCGCTGAGTGTGCCGTCGGCGGTGTGTCCCGCCCACTCGGCGATGCCGAGCAGCTCGTCGAGCTTGTCCTGCTCCAGCAGTGTCCGCTGCGAGCCGACGGCCTGGTGCAGGCGGGCAAGGCAGAGGTAGTTCCGCCATCCCTTGAGCAGGGCGAAGGTGGGCGTGTACTCGTCGCCAGCCAGCGCCTGGCGCAGGAGCGGCAGGTCCTTCCCCACCAGCTGCTCCTGCAGGTTGATGGTGTTGGTGCTCACCACCGTCCGCTCCCCGTTGGCGCGGGCCCAGGCCAGCGCCGGCACCAGGTATGCGAACGACTTCCCCACCCCGGTTCCCGCCTCCAGCAGCAGCACGCCGCCATCGTTGTAGCCGTCCGCGACGTACGCCGCCATGTCACGCTGGCTCCGGCGATCCTCATACTGACCGAGGTGCCGGGCCACGGCGCCGCGCTCCCCCAGGGTCTCGATCACCTCGAAGGGGTCGATGGGCACTACGGCACGATCGTGGGGGACCTCGACCACGACGTAGAGCTCGGTCGCTCCATTATCGATGATCCCGAAGCCGACTCCGCCGTCATGCAGCCGCGCGGCGACGTCCAGGTCCGCCCCCGACGGGACCAGGTGCCCGCTGGGGTGGTTGTGCAGTAGCATTTCCCCCCGGCCGGCGACGCCCGGCAGGGCCAGCACCATGCCGACGGTGCCCCGGGCGACCGCGCGTGCCGCGGTGATGACGCCGTCGCGGTCCACCTGGGCCACGAACGACACCTCCCGGCCTCCCGCCGCGGCGATCTCCCCGGCGAGATAGGCCCGGATGCCCGGGGCGATCCGCTCGCTCACGTCTTGAGCTCTTTCTTCTTGGCGGCGGGAAAGAGCACGTTGTTGAGGATGAGGCGATACCCCGGCGAGTGGGGATGCAGGGAGAGATCGGTCGGCGCGTCGCCGATCTGGTGCTGGGGGTCCTCCGGATCGTGGCCGCCGAAGAACGTCCAGGTCCCCTGGCCCCGCTCGCCGTGGATGTACTTGACCCACGGGGCGCCCGGCTCGTCCGCCAGCACCGTGACGCTCGGCTTGAGCGTGTGGCGGGTGAAGCTGGTGGTGAGGCCGTAGAAGTCGGGAATGACCTGGCGGTGGTTCTGGACCAGCATCGTGGCCACCGGATCGATCTTGGCGCTGAAGTTGAACAGGGTGAACGAGCCCAGCGGCTGGCGCCGCTCGATCGAGTTGACCTGATGCCCGTCGATGTCGGAGTAGACCGGCACGGTGGGACTCAGCTCGAGCTGGGCATTCTGGAAGGCGAGGGCGTGCTCCCACCGCATGCGGGCGGTGGCATCCGGTTGCATCGGGGTACCGTCCGCATAGGACGCCGCGATATCCACCCCATCGGCCGCCAGCGCGAGGTCGAGCGTTTCGGTGGCCGTGCACATGGCGAACAGGAATCCTCCCCGCTCGACGAACTGCGCGATCGCCACCGCGACGGCGCGCTTTTCGGCCGGGACGGTGGCGAAGCCGAGGGACTTGGCCATGGCGCGATTGCGATTCACCATATCCACCAGCCAGGGCGCGCCGGCGTAGTTGAGGAAGAACTTGGAATACTGGCCGGTGAAGTCTTCGTGGTGCAGATGCAGCCAATCGAACGTGCGAAGCCGCTGGCCGACGACCTCGGGGTCCCAGATCTTCTCGAACTTGATCCCGGCGTAATTGAGCGCCATGGTGACCGCATCGTCCCAGGGCGCGGCGTTGGGCGGCGCGTACACGGCCACCTTGGGCGCCTTCTCCAGGGGGACCGCGTCCATGTTCCCCCCCGCGATCTCGCCGCGGATCCGCACCAGCGCCCCGTCGTCCAACGGCTCCGTGGAGATCCCGGCCAGCGCGGCGTCGCGCGTGGTGGCCGGGTCGGCGGGGAGGAGGAACGACCCGCCGCGATAGTTCAGGAACCACTCGGCCCGGCCGCCCCGCTCCAGCATCCTGAACGCGAGTCCGTAGGCCTTGAGGTGATCGCTCTGGGCGTCGTCCATCGGAACCAGGAGCCACGGCGCCGAAGTCCACCGGGGAAAGCCGCCGGCCCCGAGAGGGCTCAGGGCCAGCGCACCGGCGCCGGCGCGCGCGAGAAACTCGCGGCGCTTCATGTCCGGGGCACCGCGCCCCGGGCCTGATCGAGCAGGCGTCGTGCCTGAGGCACCAGGACGCTTCGAGGATAGGTCAGGATGAGATGCTCCAGCTGGGCCATCCCGTCATCGGTGCGCTGCCGGGCAAGCAGCAGCTCGCCCAGCGCGAGCTCGGCCGCGGGCGCGGTGGCGGGCGCCTCCGGCACCGCGGCCACGCGGTAGAGCCGCTCGGCCCTCGTCGTGTCCCCGGCCGACGCCGCCAACCGGGCGGCGAGCAGACTGGCCTCCGCCCCGCCCTTTGCGGGCGAAAGAGTCCCGCCGATCCGCTCCAGCGCACCGGTGGCTCGGGCGGTGTCGCCCTGCTCCAGTGCCAGCATCGCGCGGCCGAGCTCGGGGACGGTGTCGGCCTCGATCGGCTGGAGCAGCGCGAGGAGTGAGGTTCGCCGCGTGGCTTCGGCCCGGTCGCCGGCGTAGGGGCCGGCGAGCTTGAAGGCGGCCAGCGCCCCGGCGACGTCGCCGCGATAGAGACGGAGCCAGCCGTGCAGCGCGAGTCCTTCGACCGTGCTGTCGGCGCCGAGCACCGACTGGGCACGGTCGAGCTCACCGGCCTTGACGTACCCCCGCACCAGCGTGCGCCGCAGCTCGGCCCGCTCACCGGCATCGAGTCCCGGGCCCAGCTCGTCCAGGCGGCGGCTGGCCTCGTCCAGCTTGCCCTCGCTGGCGAGCACGACGATCAGCGTGCTCGCCGCGCCGGGGGGAAGATCGCCGGGACGGGTCGGCGAGTCGCCCACCTCGGCGAGCAGGCGGGCCGCGGCGTTCCGGTCGCCCGCGGCGCTGTAG
>DATCWW010000250.1:0-6978 GCA_036566145.1 Gemmatimonadales bacterium | reverse complement strand
CCCGCCGATTCGACCCGCCCGATTCTCCTGCTCCCCGCCGCCGTCTGGGACGGCGTCGCCGACGCCCGGCACCCCGGCTGGGCCGTGCTGGTCCGCGGCGACCGCATCGCCGCCGTGGGCCCGGCCGGTCGGATCGCCGCGCCGGCCAATGCCGAACGGATCGAGCTCCCCGGCACGACGCTCCTCCCCGGGCTGATCGAGGGACACTCGCATCTGTTTCTCCATCCCTACAACGAGACGCTCTGGGACGATCAGGTCCTGAAGGAGCCGTTCGCGCTTCGGGTTGCCCGGGCGGTGGCCCACGCGCGCACGACCCTCGAGGCCGGCATTACCACCGAGCGCGATCTGGGCACCGAGGGCGCGTTCGACGCAGACGTCCAGCTGCGCCGGGCCATCGAGCAGGGGATCGTTCCCGGGCCGCGGCTGATCGTGGTGACCCGGGCCATCGTGGCCACGGGCGGCTACGGTCCGAGCCGGACGTTGTACGCCTTCGACCCGCCCCAGGGCGCGGAGGAAGCCACTGGGGCCGAGCAGGTGGCGCGGGTGGTGCGAAGCCAGATCGGCCACGGCGCCGACTGGATCAAGGTGTACGCCGACTTCAACGTCGGCCCCAAGGGCGAGGCACGGCCGACGTTTACCCAGGACGAGCTGCGGGTGCTGGTGGAGACCGCCCATGGGTACGGCCGGCCGGTGGCGGCGCACGCAATGACCGCCGAAGGGATGCGGCGCGCGGTGCTGGCCGGGGTGGAGACCGTCGAGCATGGCGACCAAGGTACCGCGGAGGTCTTCCGGCTCATGCGGCAGCGCAACGTCGGCTACTGTCCCACGCTCGCGGCGGCGGAGGCCTACGCGCTCTACTTCGAGGGCTGGGTCAAGGGTCGGGACAAGCCGACGCCGGCTCTGGTGGCCAAGCGGGCCAGCTTCAAGGCCGCGCTCGAGGCGGGTGTGCCGATCTGCTTCGGCGGGGACGTGGGCGTGTTCCCCCACGGCGAGAACGTGCGCGAGCTCGAGCTCCTGGTCGAGTACGGGATGACCCCGCTGGCGGCGCTCCGGGCCGCGACGTCGGGCAACGCCAAGATTCTGCACTTGGACGACCGGGGGACGCTGGGGTCCGGCCGCCTCGCGGATCTCGTGGCGGTGGAGGGCGACCCGAGCGCCGACATCCGGGCGCTGCGGCAAGTGCGGATGGTGATGAAAGGCGGAGCCCGGATCTCCGATTAGTCCAACGGGATTTCCCGGACCACCCGGGTCAGCTCGGCGTGGTCGGTGAGGTCGAGACGCAACGGCGTCAGGGAGACGTAGCCCTCCCGGACCGCCCAGAGATCAGTGCCTTCTTCGGCTCCCTCGAGCGCCCGCACGGTCAGCCAGAAGTGCTTGCGGCCCATCGGATCCTCTCCCGGCACCACCGCACCGTCGTAATAGCGGACCGACTGACGGGTCCAGCGCAGCCCTTTCGGGTCGCGGGGGAAGTTGACGTTCACCAACGGCAGGTCGGGGTGGCGGAGGAGGCACTCCAGCACCTGGCGGACGTAGGGGTCGATCCGGTCGAAGTCGGGCTCCGAGTTGCCGGCCGGCGTGCTGAGCGCGATCCCGCGAAGACCGAGCAGCGCCGCCTGCTTGGCGGCGGCGAGCGTCCCCGAGTGCCAGATCGAGTTGCCCAGGTTGGGGCCGAGATTGATGCCGGAGAGCACGGCGTCCACCTGCTCCCAGTTGTGCGCCCCCAGCGCCACGCAGTCGGCCGGCGTGCCGTTCACCCGGTATGCCTCGATCCCGTCCAGTTTGGTGGCCCGATAGCTGAGGGGACGGGTCGACGTGATCGCCTGCCCCATCGAGGACTGCTCCACGTCCGGCGCGACCACACGCACATCACCAAATCGCTGTGCCGCGCGTGCCAGAGCCAGGATTCCCGGGCTGTAGATTCCGTCGTCGTTGGTCACCAATATCCGCATACCGGGAACTATCATTGCGGCACGACGCTCGCACCGCGACCTACGTCACCGTGGTCCAGAACCCCGATTCCGGGATCGGCGGACCCGACCGCGACCGCCTGGTTCGCCTGCTGGCGGACGAGGGGTTCGCGGTCACCTATGCCACCACCAGGCAGAAGGGGTGGGAGCACGTCCTCGACGACCCCGGCGACCTCGTCCTCGTGGCGGGAGGCGACGGGACCGTGGGACACGTGGCCGAGCGGCTGGTGGGACGGGGAGTGCCGCTCGCGATGCTCTCGCTGGGCACCGCCAACAACATCGCGAAATCGTTGGGCCTCACTGCCTCCGCGGAGGAGACCGTGGCCGGGCTGCGCCGGGCCACACCCCGGCTGTTCGACGCCGGAACCGTCCGGGGGCGCTGGGGTGCCCGCCACTTTCTGGAGGGCGTCGGTCTGGGACTCTTCGCCCGGACCATGTGCCTGGTGGACGAGCGGGCCGAGGCCGGCCGGATCGAGCAGGCGGAGGGGGAGGAGGCGCTGACCCGCGATCTGCGCTATCTCGTCCGGGTTCTGGAGCAGCTGCACCCGCAAAGCTGGCAGATCGAGGCCGACGGCGCCGACCGCTCGGGCGAGTACCTCCTCTGCGAGGTGATGAATATCCGGTCGGTGGGGCCGAACCTCATCCTCGCGCCCGACGCCGACAGCGGCGACGGCCGGCTCGACCTGGTCCTCGCGCGCCCCGAGGACCGGCACCAGCTCCAGGCCTACCTCGCGGCGCGGATCGCCGGCCGGGAGGCGTCGCTCGCCCTGCCGGTGGAGCGGGTGCGGCGGGTGCAGATCGTGGCCGGGGGACAGGAAGTGCAGGTCGACGACGACATCGAGCGGCCTTCCGAGGACCCCGGCGCGGTCGGCGCCATGCTCGATATCGGCATCGAGCCGGGCGCGCTGGAGGTGCTGGTGCCTTGAACCCTCGGCCCGCCTGTACCTTCGGTTCGTTGTCGACAAATCAACGCTCTTCCACGTGGATAAGAAGCTCTGGCGGTGTGGAATCTGTTTTCTTAGCTTGGCGCTCCTTCCAACGTCGCACCCCCGCCGAAGGAGTCGGTCGCGTGGACGGACTGTCGGTCGCGCGGCGCAACAGCGTCGTTCGCGAGATCGCCCGGAATATGGAACGCATCGAGAGCGGCAACGCAACCAATCGCGTCTGTCTGCGCGAGACCGGGTTTGGAGGCCACGCCTGCGTCTGCTACCGTGACGCGGATCACCCCGGGCAGCATCACTGTCCCTGCGGAGCGGAATGGCGGTAGAGCGGATCCGCACTCTCGTCGTTCCCGACCATGACGAGCTCGCCGGGGTGGTGGCCCGCCGGATTGCCGATCTGGTCCGGGAAAAGACAGCCGCCGGCGGCACGCCGGTCCTCGGGCTCGCCACCGGCTCCACCCCCATCGGCGTCTATCGCGAGCTGATCCAGATGCACCGGGAGGAGGGCCTTTCCTTCGCCCGGGTGGTGACCTTCAACCTCGACGAGTACTACCCGATGGACCCCGGGAGCCTCCACTCCTACCATCGGTTCATGTGGGAGAACTTCTTCTCCTTTCTCGACATCCCGCCCGGGCAGGTGCACTTCCCCCGAGGCGACGTTCCCCGGAGCCAGGTGGTCGAGGACTGCCGCCGGTACGAGGCCGCCATCGCCGACGCCGGGGGCATCGACCTTCAGCTCCTCGGCATCGGACGCACCGGCCACATCGGCTTCAACGAGCCCGGGTCGGGGCTCGAAAGCCGGACTCGTCTCATCACGCTCGATCTGGTGACCCGAAAGGACGCCGCCGCCGACTTCTTCGGGGAGGAGAACGTTCCCCGCGAGGCCGTGACGATGGGGGTGGCGACCATCCTGGAGGCGCGGGAGATCCTGCTGCTCGCCACGGGCGAGCACAAGGCGGAGATCATCCGCCGCACGGTGGAAGGCGAGATCGACCACGAGATCGCCGCCACCTTTCTCCAGCGCCACCCCGATACCACGTTTTACCTCGACGGGTCCGCCGCCGCGGCGCTCACCCGCATCGCCACGCCCTGGCGGCTGGGTCCGGTAGCCTGGACCCCGGATCTCACCGTTCGCGCCGTCTGCTGGCTCTCCCGCGAGGCCGGCAAGGCGATTCTCAAGCTGACCCAACACGACTATGCCGAGCACGGCCTCTCGGCGCTGGTGGCGCAGGCCGGATCACCGGGTGCGCTCAACGGCCAGGTCTTCAACGCGCTCGGCGCCAAGATCCGGGGCCGCTCCCGGCTGCCCGAGGGCCAGCGGATCATCTGCTTCTCGCCCCATCCCGACGACGACGTGATCTCGATGGGCGGGATCCTCGCCAAGCTGGCCCAGAACCGGAACACCATCGTCGTGGCCTACATGACCAGCGGCAACCTGGCCGTGTTCGACCACGACGTCCGCCGGCACGCCGACTTCATCCGCCGACTCGCGTCCGAGGGCAGGGTGGAGGCAGCGCCCCTGGCCGAGCTCGACCGGCGAGTGGAGCAGTTCCTCGCCGCCAAGCACCCGGGCGACGTGGATATTCCCGAGGTCCAGGACCTCAAGCGGATCATCCGCGAGTCGGAGGCGGTAGCCGGCATCCGGACCCTGGGGCTGGAGGCGGGGGCGGCGCGCTTCCTGAATCTTCCCTTCTATCAAACGGGCAAAGTGCGGAAGGACCCGATCGGGCCGCCTGACGTGCGCCTGGTGGCCGACCTCCTGCGCGAGGTGGATCCGCACCTGGTGTTCGTGGCCGGCGACCTCTCCGATCCCCACGGCACCCACCGGATGTGCAAGGAGGCCATCGATCGAGCCCTCGCCGCGCACGTGTCGGCGGGGGGCAAGCGACCGGAGGTCTGGCTCTACCGCGGTGCCTGGCAGGAGTGGCCCGTCACCGACGCCACCTGGCTGGTGCCGCTCTCGCAGGAGGAGCTGCGGCTCAAAGTCCAGGCCATCTTCAAGCACCAGTCCCAGAAGGACACCGCGCCGTTCCCCGGACCCGACGAACGGGAGTTCTGGCAGCGTGTCGAAGCGCGCAACAAGGGCACCGCCGCGGAGCTCGACCGGCTCGGGCTGGCGGAGTACTTCGCGATGGAGGCGTACGTCGTCGAGGGCTGACGCGGGTGAACGCTTGCCAACGCCCAATCCCGACCGTACCGTGGGGGGCGTGGCGCCCGCCTCCGATCGGTCAACGGCAGCATGCATCCTGGTCGTCGATGACGAGCCGGGGGTGTGTCGCCTTGCCTGCCAGGCCCTCGAGCGCGAAGGGTTCACCACCATCGAGGCAGCAGACGGCGCCGAAGCGCTCCTGATCCTGGAGCACGCCGCACCGGCCATTGCGCTGGTCCTGAGCGACATCCGGATGCCCAAGGTCGACGGCATCCAGCTCGAGCGGACCTGCCGGGAGCGCTGGCCCGGTTTGCCGGTCCTCCTCATGTCCGGTGAGGTCACCCGGGACTGGGTGGTCCGACTGGTGCGTGAAGACGCGCACGAGGTGATCCGCAAGCCGTTCCACCCCGGCACTCTGGTGCAGACCATTCGCTCCATCCTCGAGCCGCCGAACGGCGGGGCGCACAACCGGGCCGGAGGCTAGCCGGCAGCGCTGAACCTCCGGGCGGGCCGGTCCGTAGTGACCCTGTCCCCACCCGGAGTCTCTGCCATGCGGCGAATCCTGCTCGCCGGCCTCGTCCTGCTCGGTGCTCCCGCGGCTCTGCCGGCCCAGGCACCCCAGCTCATCCTCCCCAAGGCCAGTCCCCGCGCCACCGTGAGCCAGACGGTCGGCCTCACCGACATCACCATCACTTACGATCGTCCGGGCGTGAACGGACGCCAGATCTGGGGAGCGCTGGTGCCCTGGGACAGCGTCTGGCGCGCGGGAGCCAACGAGAACACCGTCATCGCCTTCAGCTCTCCGGTCCGGGTCGGCGACACCGATGTGCCGGCCGGCCGCTACGGGCTCCACATGATCCCCTCCAGGCCGGAGTGGACCGTGATCCTGAGCCACCAGGCCAACGCCTGGGGCAGCTTCAGCTACGATCCGGGCGAGGACCTCCTGCGGGTGAAGGTCACCCCCACCAAGGGGGACTTCCACGAGCGGCTCCTGTATACCCTGGACGATCCGGGGCAGGGCACCGTGATGGCGACGCTTCGGTGGGACACCCTCGCGGTGCCTCTCGCCATCCAGGTGGACGCGAAGCGAGTGGTCGCGGACAGTCTCCGGGAGCAGCTCCGGGGTCTCGGCCGCTTCTTCTGGCAGCCCTGGAACCAGGCCGCGGCCTGGTGCGCGGCGAACGAGACCAACCTGCAGGAGGCCACCACCTGGGCCGACCGCTCGATCGCGATCAACGAGAACTTCACCAATCTGCGGGTCAAGGCGGCCCTGCTGGACAAGCAGGGAGACGTCGCCGGCGCCAAGGCGCTGCTCCAACGCTCCTTGGCGGTGGCCTCCGAGGCGGACATGAACACCTACGGCTACCTGCTCATGGGTCAGGACAAGGTGGATTCGGCGGTGGTGGTGTTCCAGAAGAACGTGAAGGACTACCCCAAGTCGTGGAACGCCTACGACAGCCTGGGTGAAGCCTACGCCAAGAAGGGCGACGTCCGCCGGGCGATCTCTGCCTATACCCAGGCCCGCAAGATCGTGCGCGACCCGGCTCAGCAGCAGCGGATCGACGGCATCCTGGCCGGCCTGCAGCACCCGGGCTGACCTCGTCCAGCCGCCTGCCGGCGCCACACCGGCGCTGGCGGGTGGACTCCACACCCCCCATGACGGATGTTGCACCCCGGGGTCCGGAGCGTTCCGGATCCCGGGGGTCAAGTGTCTGCTGGTGCAGAGAGATAGGCAGGCCGGTCAGAGCACTTGCCACGCTCTAGCCGGTCTGGTGTCCATGCGGTATAGTCCTTGAAAAGACGCATCTGCGCCGGATCACTTATCCCACTACAACTGCTGCTGCACAGCTCTCAAACTGGGAGCTTCGCCGTGCTTCTCCAGATCGTCCGCGGGCGCCTCGCCGCCCTCGTCGCCGCTTCC
>DATCWW010000249.1:0-2345 GCA_036566145.1 Gemmatimonadales bacterium | reverse complement strand
GGCAGCGCGGCCTGGTCCACCGCGAGCACGTCCACCGAGTCGCCGGCCACGATGCGCCGGATCGCCGCGGTGTTCCAGAACGAGGGGACCGGCGGCGGAGTCGGCCGGCCGTCCCCGATCACCCGCTCCTCGCTCAGGCTTTCGAGGCCGTAGGCCTTGCGATCGAGCCGCTCGATCGCGGCGGGCGACGTCGCCGACGAGCCTTCTCCGCCGAGCGCCGGGGGAACCATCCAATGGCCCACCAGCGAGGCGAAGGCGAGCACGATCCACCCGGCGGCGACGAGGGCGTGCCGGGGCCGCATGGCCCAGCCGGCGGTGAGCGCGGCAGTCGCCAGGGCCACGCCCGCGAGAATGGGCGAAGCCAGGTTGGTCGCCTGCCAGCTCGCGGCGTCCACCGGGTCGGACAGGCCGGCGATCAGCTCGTACGGCTCCAGCAGGTAGCCCCAGAGCAGCGCGATGGCGAGGCCCACCAGCAGCCAGCCGATGTGCACCCTGGCGTGGCTGTTGATGGCCGGCCGGCCGTCGATCCAGCGCACCGCGCCGACCAGCATGTACAGTCCGAACACGATGCCGAGCCCGAGGAGCACGAGCAGCAGGAAGAAGCCGTGCGCCAGCCGCCAGACCGGGAGCTGGGCTACGTAGAGGCCGAGGTCGCGATGCTGGAGCGGCTCGGTCACGCTGTAGGTCACGCCGTGCCACGCCAGGGCCACCTCGCGCCAGTGGGCCGAGGTGCCGGTGCCGGTCACGAGGCCGAGCAGCGCCCCGGTGACGACGGCGATCGCGAGCAGCGCGCCCGGGGTGAGCGCCTCGCGGAACTCCAGGTTGGCGACGTTGCGCCGGACCTGGACCGATCCCACGGCCCGGTAGACCAGGAGGAGATGGCCGATGAACCAGGCGGAGGCGAGGAGGACGCCGGAGAGATCGAGCACCAGGCGGAGCACGTGCCAGTCGGTGAGGAACCCGACGGCCGCGGGAGAGATCTGCTGGGCCCACCAGCGGTCGGTGAGGACGACCGCCGCCCAGCGACCCCCGAACAGCAGGGCGATGAGGGCGGCGATCGCGACGGCGAGTCGGCGGCCGCGCCGGAACACGGGGCTAGGCGCGGATGCCCTGCCCCGCGAGCCAGCCGACGACCTCGCCGCGGTAGGCGTCGCGCGCCTTGGCGTCGGTGGCCTCGAAGCGCAGCACCAGGATCGCCTGCGTGTTCGAGGCGCGGAGGAGGCCCCAGCCGTGGGGAAACGTGATCCGGACTCCGTCGATGGTGTTGACCGGATAGCGCGCCGCGAAGTAGGCGGCCGCGCGTTCCACGATCGCGAACTTCTCCTCCTCCGGCGCGTCCACCCGGATCTCGGGCGTGGCGAAGGTCCGCGGCAGGTCGGCGAGATGGGCGGCGAGGCCGAACGGCTTCCGGCTCACGATCTCCAGCAGGCGGGCCGCGGCGAAGAGGGCGTCGTCGAAGCCGAGGTAGTCGCCGCCGAAGAACATGTGCCCGCTCATCTCGCCCGCGAGGGGAGCGTGCATCTCCTTCATCTTGGCCTTGATCAGCGAGTGCCCCGTCTTCCACATGACCGGGCGCGCCCCCGCCTGCGCCAGCGCGGTGGGCAGCACCTCGGAGCACTTCACGTCGAAGATGACCGGCGTTCCCCGTCCGAAGCGCTGGACCGCGTCGCGGCCGTACAGGACCAGGAGCTGGTCGCCGAAGATCACCTCGCCGTGCTCGTCCACCGCTCCGATCCGGTCGGCGTCGCCGTCGAAGGCGATGCCCAGCTCGGCGCCGGTCCGGCGCACCTCGGCCTGGAGGTCCCGCAGATTCTCGGGGACGGTCGGGTCGGGATGATGGTTGGGGAAGGTTCCGTCCGACTCGCAGAACAGCGGCGTCACCTCTGCCCCGAGGCCCTGCAGGGTGCTCACGGCGATGACGCTGCCGACGCCGTTGCCGCAGTCGGCTACCACCTTGACCGGTCGGGCCAGCCGGTGCCGGCGGATGATCCCCTCCCGGTAGCGTGGGAGCACCGAGCCATCGCTGGTCTCCTTCCCCGCTCCGCCGCCCGTGCGCCACCGCTCGGCGGTGATGATCTCCCACAGCTCGAGGATCTCGTCGCCGTGAAAGGCCTCGTTGCCGAGGACCATCTTGAAGCCGTTGAACTCTGGCGGGTTGTGGCTGCCGGTGACCTGGAGCCCGCCGTCCGTCTCCAGCGCCGAGACGGCGAAGTACAGCGCGGGCGTGGGGAGAGTCCCCACGTCCACCGCGGTGCCGCCGGCGTCCACGATGCCCTGCCGGATGCCGCGGGAGAGCTCGGGCCCCGATGGCCGGTTGTCGCGTCCGACCGCGATCGTCGGCGCGC
>DATCWW010000229.1:0-7588 GCA_036566145.1 Gemmatimonadales bacterium | reverse complement strand
GAGCGAGTCCGCCGAGCGGACCCGGCCGGTCAGGCCGCCGAGCAGGCGGCCGACCCGGCCGACGTCGGCCAGCCGGTCGGTGTTGATCCGGAGGGTCGGGACGCCCAGCCCGCGCAGCCGGGCCGACACGGCCGCGTGCTGGGCCGAGTTGTACAGCACCACCAGGTCGGGGCGGGCGGCGAGGATCGCCTCGACGTTGGGATTGATGCCATCGCCGAGATTGGGGACCCGGGCCGCCTCGGCCGGATAATCGCACCAGGTGGACCGGCCCACGACATCGGCACCCGCCCCGATGGCGAAGAGGAGCTCGGTCGTGGCGGGGATGAGGGAGACCACCCGGCGCGCCGGCGTGCGGACGGCGACGCTGTCGCCGGCGTCGTCCACTACGGTGGTGGCGGTCGGCGACGGCGAAGCCCGGCCGCAGGCCAGGGCGGCCAGCAACATCAGTCCAGGCACCAGGCGCGGCGTCATCGGGCGGCGAGCGCGGCGGCGAGCTCTGCCTTGAGCCTCGCGCGGCGCTCCTGGTACGCCGACCATTCGTCCGGGGG
Organism: Gemmatimonadales bacterium; assembly: GCA_036566145.1. Lineage (GTDB taxonomy): Bacteria > Gemmatimonadota > Gemmatimonadetes > Gemmatimonadales > GWC2-71-9 > CAVVWJ01. Next base: position 7,040 of record DATCWW010000229.1, on the reverse strand, counting down.
CGTGTCGGCGTCCCGGCCGGCGTAGCGAGCGTCGAGCTCCGCCAGCGTCTCGAGAATCGACGAGGCATCGCGCGATCCGCCCGCAGAGACCGGCGCCGGCACTCGCCTTCGCAGCGCCCACCAGGTGGCCGCGCCCAGACCCAGTGCCAGGAGACCCACCAGCGGCGCGAGCCAGCGCTGCCCCGCGCCCGGAGGCTGGGGTGGTATGATGGTGATGGTCCCGGCCGCGGAAGGCTCGCCGCTCCAGCGCCGGAACGAGCGACCCTGGATCTGCTGGCTGTCGGCCACGGCGAGGGGGCCCGTCACCCGGGCGCCGGCCTCCTCGACCAGCACGTTGGTTCTCGCCCCGGGTTGGATCGGCAGTCGCATCTCCCGCGAACCGGCGGGCATATGGTACTGGAGCACCAGCTGCTTCTCGCCTGGGGCGATCGGCCCGCTCACGAGGAGCGAGTCGCCCCGGCGGGCGACCGCGTCCGGCGACACGTCGCCCTCGCCCACCTCCAACCCTTCGCTCCCGTGCGGCAGCATGCCGACCCAGGTGGTCCCGAGCGAGTCCGGCGCGACGCGGGTGCGATCGCCGGGGTTCCGCAGGATGACGAGGTCGAGGATCTCGCGGGTGCCCGTCTCGTCCGGTCGGGGCACGACCAGGTGTCGGGCGGCGAGGGTGACCGGGGTGTCGGTCGAGGTGTCGTAGACCACCAGCCGGATGGCGGTGTCGGGCCGGGCCCCCAGGTGCACCGGCGTGGAGAAGTACTCGATCTCCCGATAGCGCGCGCTCAGGAGGTAGACCGCGCCGCTGTCGGCGCGGAAGCGGAAGTGGAACCGTCCCCGCGCGTCTGCGGCGATGGAGTCCATCGGACCCTGCTCCATCTGACCGACCCGATGGAGCACGACCCTGACGCCCGGGACCGGCACCGAATCCGCGCCCTCCGCGCGCACCACCACTCCCCCCGCCCGCGCTTGCGCCGCGGCCTGGTCGGGCCGGCGAGCGGCGATCAGGGCGATCAGGGCGATCAGGGAGAGGGCCGGCCAGCGCGCCCTCAAGGATTGAACTTGCCGAAGTCCTGGGGATCCATCTTCTCGAGGTACTGCTTCAGCTTGTCTGCCTCGAGCGACGGGTCGGGGGGAGGTTCGTCGGTCTCGACCCCGCTCTGGTCGAGCAGCTGGTCGCTGGTGAAGATGGGCGCTCGCATGCGGAGCGCGAGCGCGATGCTGTCGGAGGGGCGGGCGTCCACCTGGAAGACGTGGTCGTCCCGGCGGATCATCAGCTCGGCGAAGTAGGTGTTCTCCTTGACCGCGCTGATCACCACCCGGCGCAGCTCCCCGCCGAGACCGACCAGCACCTGCTTGAGCAGGTCGTGGGTCAGGGGACGCTGCGCCTTCATGCCCTGCAGCTCCATGGCGATCGCGCTGGCCTCGGCGGGGCCGATCCAGATCGGCAGCACCCGGCTTCCTTCCTTTTCCCGCAGGATCACGACCGGCGTGTTGGTGGTCCGGTCGAGACCCAGGTGCGCCACGGTCACTTCGATCATCTACCCCTCTACGAGGTGAAGGGGGTCATCCTTCCCCTCACCCCGGCTGGCGTCAGGTTCCTGCGTCCCAGCTGGCCAGGTACACCACCTGCTCCGGCGTCAGGGTATCGATGGCGATCCCCATGCTCTGGAGCTTCAGCCGGGCGATCTCCTGATCCACCGAGGCCGGCAGGCGGTGCACCGCTTTGGCCATCGTCGCGCTCTCCTTGGCCAGCAGCTCGGCGGCGAGCGCCTGGTTGGCGAAGGACATGTCCATCACGCTCGCGGGATGGCCCTCGGCCGCGGCCAGGTTGATGAGGCGCCCCTCGCCCAGCACCATGATCCGCTTGCCCTTCACCACGAACTCCTCGACCAGGTTCCGCACGGTGCGCCGCTCGGAGGCGAGCTTGGCGAGGGCCTCCAGGTCGAGCTCCACGTTGAAATGCCCCGAGTTGCACACGATCGCGCCATCCTTCATGGCGGCGAAGTGCTCGGTCCGGATGACGTGGACGTTGCCGGTCAGGGTGACGAAGCAGTCGCCCCGCGGCGCGGCGTCGGCCATCGGCATCACCTCGAAGCCGTCCATCCGCGCTTCCAGCGCGGGCAGCGGATCGACCTCGGTCACGATCACGTGGGCGCCGGCGCCGCGGGCCCGCATGGCGAAGCCCCGCCCGCACCAGCCGTACCCCGCGACCACGACGTTGCTCCCGGCCACGAGCATGTTGGTGGCCCGCACGATCCCGTCGAGGGTCGACTGCCCGGTGCCGTAGCGGTTGTCGAACATGTGCTTGGTGTTCGAGTCGTTGACCGCGACGATGGGGAACTGCAGCACCTTCTCCTGCTGCATCGCCTTGAGCCGGATGACCCCGGTGGTGGTCTCCTCGGTGGATCCGCGGACGTTGGCGACCAGCGCCCGGCGCTCCTCGGCCGACAGGGTCTCGACCCAGCGGCGGATGGGCGGCGCCAGGTCGTCCAGCCGGTTGAGCGCGATCATGTGCAGCGAGCCGACCAGGTCGGCCCCGTCGTCCTGGGTCATGTCCGGCCGGAAGGCCAGGGCCTGGGCGATATGGGTGTAGTAGGTCTCGTGGTCCTCGCCCTTGATGGCGTAGACGTGGACCCCGTGATCGCGGACCAGGTGGGCGGCGACGTCGTCCTGGGTGGACAGCGGGTTGGAGGCGCAGAGGGCGATCTCCGCCCCGGCGGCCCGGAGCGTGATCATGAGGTTCGCCGTCTCCGTGGTCACGTGGAGACACGCGGACAGCCGGGTGCCCCTGAGCGGCTGCTCCTTGGCGAACCGGGCCCGGATCTGTCGCAGCACCGGCATGGACCGCTCGGCCCACTCGGTCCGGCGCCGGCCCTCGTCCGCCAGGGCGATATCCTTGATGTCGTGCTTGGCCACCGCGGTCTGTACGCTCATGGGTTCCTCAGCGGGCGGCCGACAGCAGGTCCTTCACGCGGTCGGTCCGCTCCCAGGTGAAAAAGTCGACCTTCTGGGACCGGCCGTCGTTTTGATAGACCCCGCTGTAGGGCCGCCGGCCGAAGTGTCCGTAGGTCGCGGTCTGTCCGTAAATTGGCCGCTTGAGCTTGAGGGCGTCAATGATGCCGCGCGGCGTCAGGTCGAAGACCTCGTTCACGATCCTCTCGATCTCGGCATCGGGCATGGTGCCGGTGCCGAAGGTCTGCACCAGCACGGAGACCGGGCGCGCCACGCCGATCGCGTAGGCCACCTGGACCTCGCACCGGCGGGCCAGCTTGGCCTCCACGATGTTCTTGGCGACCCAGCGCGCGGCGTACGCGGCCGACCGGTCCACCTTGGAGGGATCCTTGCCGCTGAACGCTCCGCCGCCGTGGCGCGCCATGCCGCCGTAGGTATCGACGATGATCTTCCGGCCGGTGAGCCCGGCGTCGCCATGCGGCCCGCCGATCACGAACCGGCCGGTCGGATTGATCAGGAACTTGGTGCCGCGGTATTCGAGGCCGTGAGCATCCAGGACCGGCTTGATGACCTCCTCGATCACGCCTTCGCGAATGGTGCCCTGCCCCAGCTGGCGGGATCCGCGGCGCTCGGCATGCTGGGTCGAGACCACCACGGTGCGCACCGCGGTCGGCCGGTCGCCCTCGTATTCCACCGAGACCTGCGACTTTCCGTCCGGCCGCAGCCAATCCAGCCGAGGATGGCCGGGAAGTCCCTTCCGCACGGCGGCCAGTCGCTCCACGATCCGGTGCGCCAGCATGATCGGCAGCGGCATCCGCTCCCGGGTCTCGTTGGTCGCGTAGCCGAACATCATGCCCTGGTCGCCGGCGCCCTGCTCCTTGTTCCGGGCCGAATTCACCCCCATCGCGATGTCGGGCGACTGGCGGTCGATCGAGGTGAGCACGGCGCAGGTGCGGCCGTCCATCCCGTAGCTCGCGTCGGTGTAGCCGATGGCCTCCACCGTGCGCCGGACCAGGTCGGGGATGTGTACATAGGTGCTGGTGGTGATCTCGCCGGCCACCACGGCCATGCCCGTGGTCACCAGGGTCTCGCAGGCCACCCGTCCCGCGGGGTCGCGCGACAGGATGGCGTCGAGCACCGCATCGGAGATCTGGTCGGCCACCTTGTCGGGATGGCCTTCGGTGACCGACTCCGAGGTGAAGACGTGGCGCTTGCTACCGGCCATGGAAACGCTCAGGGCTGAGAGGAGGTGGTGGACCGTCCCGGCGGCGGGGGCAGCGAGGGAGGCCCGAAAGACGGTGCAAGCTAGCGAGGCCCCCCCCGTCGCGGCAACGCCGATTGCGGATCGAGCAGACGGACGTCGAAGAACTCGCCGACCACGCGCCGGAGCGCTTCGGAGACCTCCTCGGGATCCGACGCGGCGAGGGCTTCGGCCGCGGCCGCCTGGGCCGCCTCCTCGGGCACGGTGCGGATGACCCACTTCACCAGCGGCAGCGCGGGCGGCGACACGCTGAGCCGGTCGAATCCCAGGCCGATCAGCAGCACCGCGCTGAGCGCTTCCGACGCCATCTCGCCGCACACGCTTACCGGCAGATTGGCCGCCCGCCCGACCTGGACCACGCGATGCAGCTGGCGCACGATCGCCGGGTGGTGCGGGGTGAAGCGGTCGGCGAGGCGGGCGTTGCCGCGGTCCACGGCCAGCGTGTACTGGGTCAGATCGTTGGTCCCGACGCTGAAGAAGGCGCTCACCTCGGCGAGGCGGTCGGCGATGGTCACCGACGCCGGGGTCTCGATCATCACCCCGACCGGCACCTCCGGCGCGGCGCGCACGCCCGCCTGCTGGAGCGACGCCGCCTCCTCGGCCATCATCTCCCGGGCCTGCCGGACCTCGTCCACCCTCGTCACCAGCGGCAGCATGAGCTGCACGTCCCGCCCTGCCGCGGCCCGGAGGACGGCCCGGATCTGCGGCCGGAACACCGCCGGCTCGTCGAGGCAGACGCGGATCGAGCGCCAGCCGAGAAACGGGTTCGCTTCGAACGGCGCCTTGAACGCGGCGGGAAACTTGTCGCCCCCCAGATCGAAGGAGCGGATGATCACGGTCCGATCGGGGAACGCGGCGGCGACCCGGCGGAAGTACTCGGCCTGCTCGTCCTCGGTCGGCAGGGTGGCGCGCCCGGTCAGGAGGAACTCGGTGCGGAGCAGGCCGACACCCTGCGCCCCCATGCGAAGAGCCGACTCGATCTCCTCCGGCAGGTCCACGTTGCCCATGAGCAGGATCGGCCGGCCGCCGGGCGTGACCGCGGGCTGCTCCACCACGCCCTCGAGCTGCAGCTCGAGCTTGTGGCGGCGGCTGAGCTGGGTCTTGGCCTCCTCCAGCTCGTCCCGGGTGGGGTCGAGCACCACCGTACCGCTCTGTCCGTCGAGCAGGAGCATGGCCCCGTTGGGGATCGTGGCCAGCGCCCCGGAGGCGCCCATCACGGCCGGAATGCCCAGGCTGTGGGCGAGGATCGCGGCATGCGCGGTCCGGGTGCCTTCCTCGCTCACCAGGCCCACGACGTGCTCCCGATCGAGCTGCACGGTGAGCCCGGGCGAGAGCTCGTGGGCGACCACGATGACCTGGTCGTCCGAGGTCATGGCGGAGATGTCCGGTCCGGTCTGGCCGAGCAGCCGGTTGATCATGCGCAGCTGGATGGCGTGGAGGTCGGCCAGCCGCTCGCGCAGCCGCGCGGCTCCGGACCACAGGTTGCGGAGCTCGAGCGCCTTGAACTCGTAGGCGGTCTCGGCGCTGAGCTGGTTGTTCCGGATCAGGGTCTCGACCGAGTTGAGGAAATCCTGGTCCTGGGCCATGAGGATCTGGGCGTCGAAGATCCGCGCTTCCTCGGGCCCGGCGCGACGGAGCACCCGCTCGCCCAGCTCGCGGAGCTGAGAGACCGTGTGGTCCACGGCGTCCCGCAGGCGGTGGATCTCGGCATCGACCTGGTCGGGCCGGACACCGCGGTCGGGCACTTCGGGAAAATCCCAGCGGATGAGGAGCGCCGGGGCGACGGCCACGCCCGGAGAGACGCCGATGCCGCGCAGGGTGCGGGCCATGTCAGGGCTCCCCGAATCCGCTGGCCACCAGCTCCGCCAGGGCGGACAGGGCCTGCTCCGCGTCGGGCCCGTCGGCCCGGATGGTGATCTGGCTGCCGCACTCGGCAGCCAGCATCATCACGCCCATGATGCTCTTTGCGTTCACGCCGACTCCGTCCTTCATGATTTCGATCTCGGAGGCGAAGCTGCTGGCGAGCCGGACGATGCGGGCGGCCGGCCGGGCATGCAGCCCCTCCTGATTCACGATAGTGGCCGGGCGCTCGATCACGGGAAGATCCCGCGGAAGAGCACGAGCAGCAGGATCGCCAGCAGGGCGAAGCGCACCGTGGTGAGTGCCGCCCCGTACCACCGGGTCACCGCGATCCCGGTCGCGGCCACCGCCAGGGTACCCAGGGCGCCGGCCCACCCGATCCCGCGCAGGTACCAGGTGGCGACGAGCGGCAGGGCCAGCCCCAGCGCGAAGCCCGCCACCGGTCCGACCCGGGCGATCGCCCCCGGGATCCACGACCGGGCGATCGCCGCGCCGACGTTCATCCCGCTGTCGTACCCGGTCCGGAGTGCCCAGATCCCGGTGAGGGCGCGCGCGACGTTGTAGAGCGCCAGGAACCCGAGCACCGGCCACCATCGCGCCCCCAGCGCGATCGCGGCCATGGCGAAGCCCAGCAGGGCCGGGATCAGTCCGGCCCAGAAGAGCTGGTCGCCCAGCGCGCCGAGCGGACTGCAGAGGGCGGTCCGGAGCCGCGCGATCTGGCTGCCGGGGACGGCATCGTACTCGGCGCGGGCCGTGGCCCCCAGCGCGAGCCCCGCGAGGTTGGGGTTGCAGTTGAAGAAGTCGGTGGAGCGCACCACCGCCTCCGAGTGACGCACCGGGTCGATCGTCTTCAGGTCGTCGAGCAGGGGCTCGGCGGCGTAACCCATGCCGACCCCCAGCATCCGCTCGTAATTCCAGGTCCCCTGAATCGCGAGGAGGCGTAGGAAGGCCCGCCATCCGCCGTTCACGCCAG
>DATCWW010000199.1:0-3401 GCA_036566145.1 Gemmatimonadales bacterium | reverse complement strand
CGGGGGTCGTTCCCGGGCCGGCCGAGCCGCCGCCCGGACCGGGGGACGTCGGACCGGGCGGCGGCGGCTCAGGCGGCGCCAGCAGGCGGACCAGCTCCACGATGATGTTGGGGGTGACCGGCAGCGGAGTGACGTCGTGGGCCAGGGCGCGCGCGAGTGCCTGGAGCTCGTCGGGGTCCGCTCCGGCCTCGATCCGGAGGCGATCGACCTGACGCGCCAGCATGCGCGCCTTGAGCGGCATATCGTCGGGAATCTGGCTCCACGCGATGCCGGCCTCGAGCTCGACCGCCACCGTCTGTACAGCGGTGGCGGCCGCCGAGAGCGCCAGATCTTGCGCGGCGTCGTTGCCGGGATCAACCCGCAGCAGCGTCACCAGATCGCCGAAGCGCTTGATGAAGGTCGCCGTGGGGTCCACGCGGCCGTCCTCCGCTGCTGGGAAGGGGGAGAGTGATGCAATCTTCATGATGCGGGTCGACTTTGCAACACCTGCAGTCCGGCGCATCGCCACGCCGGCATGAGCGCGGTCCTGCATTGGTCGCCCGACATTCCGGACCGTAAATTGTGGCACCTCCCATGACACATCGTGGACCCCTGACCGACGCGCACGATCGGCTCGCGGCCGAACTGGCCGACGACTACCTGATCGAGGAGGAGCTGGGCCGGGGCGCCAGCGCCACGGTGTTCCTCGCGCAGGACCTCCGGCATGGCCGCCGGGTCGCGCTCAAGGTACTCCACTCGGCGCTCGGCGCGGCCCTCGGGGTCGAGCGCTTTCAGCGGGAGATCCGGACCCAGGCCCGACTGCAGCACCCGCACATCCTGCCGCTGTTCGACTCGGGCAGTGCCGCCGGCCGGCTGTTCTACTCCATGCCATATGTCGAGGCCGGCTCGCTCCGGGACCGGCTTCGGCGGGTCGGCCGGCTCGAGGTGCCCGCCGCCGTGCATCTCGCCATCGAGGTCGCCTCGGCGCTGGCCTACGCCCATGCCGCGGGCGTCATCCACCGCGATCTCAAGCCCGAGAACATCATGCTCTCGCCCACTGGCGAGGCGATTCTGGCCGACTTCGGTATCGCTTACGCCCTGGAGGAGTCCGAGGGCGAGCTCGGCCCCGACAGCGACCCGGCCGGCCGGCTGACCGAGACCGGCGTGACGGTGGGCACGCCGACCTACATGAGCCCGGAGCAGGCCGCGGGCGACGAGACCCTCACCGGCGCGAGCGACCAGTACGCGCTGGCCGCCGTGGTCTACGAGGCGCTTACGGGGCAGCCGCCGTTCACCGGCCCCAACGCCCGCGCGATCCTCGCCCGCAAGCTCACCACCACCCCGCCGTCGCTCAGGAGTCTCCGGCCCGACGTTCCGGCCGCGGTCGAGCAAGTGCTCCTTCGCGCCATGGCCCGCCAGCCGGCGGATCGATACGAGAGCCTGGACGCCCTCGCGCGGGCCCTCGGCGAGACCGGGGTGCCCACGGCCGTCACTCCGGCCGGCCTTCGTTCGATCGCGCCTGCCAGGTCCCGGAGGGTGGGCCGGCGGCTGGTCGGGGTCGCGGCATTGGGACTGGCGGCGGCCGTGGGGATCTGGTGGGCCGCAGCGCGGGGCGGCGCCGCGACCGACCCCACGGTCGATCCGACCACCCCGGTGCTCGCGATCCTGCCGTTCAAGAATCTGGGCCCGCCTGCCGATCAATACTTCGCCGACGGCCTGACCGAAGAGCTCACCAGCCGCCTCGCGAGCCTGCCGGGCCTTCGGGTGATCAGCCGGACGAGCGCCGAGCAGTACCGCGACAGCCCCAAGTCGCTGCGACAGATCGGGAACGAGCTCGGGGCGGGGTACGTCCTGGAGGGTAGCGTCCGCTGGGAGCGAACTTCCAACGGGCCCGGGAGGGTGCGGGTGACGCCGCAGCTCATCGTGGTCCGGGATGACAGCCATCTCTGGGCCGAGTCGATCGACGAGCAGGTGACGGAGGTCTTCCGGGTGCAGTCACGGATCGCCGAGCGGGTGACTTCGGCGCTGGACCTCGCCTTGCGCGGTCCGGAACGGCCGCCGGCGGCCGCGGGCACCACGAGTCGCGAGGCGTACGACTTCTATCTCCGGAGTGCCGAGTACGTGGCGCGCAGCTACACCCGGCTCAACATCGAGGCCGCCGTGGACCTCAACCGCAAGGCGGTGGGGTTGGATTCCGGCTTCGCCGCAGGCTGGGCGCGACTGAGCCAATCCCACGCCGCGCTGTACGGCTTCTACTACGACCGCACCACCGCCCGCTTGGACTCCTCGCGCGCCGCGCTGGGTCACGCCCGCCGTCTGGCTCCGGGCCTCCCCGAGACGCACCTCGCCCAGGCTTTCTATCACTTCTGGGGAGAGCGCGACTACGATCGCGCGTTGGCCGAGTTCGAGATTGCGCGCCGCCAGGACCCGGGCAACCCCGATCTGCTGAGCGCCATGGGGCAGGTCGAGCGCCGGCGGGCCGAGTGGGATCACGCGATCGATCTGTTCGAGGAGGCACTGCGGATCGACCCGCGCTCGGCGGTCCGCGCCAGGGACCTGGGGGAGACGTACCTGTCCGTCCGCCGCTATGCCGACGCCGAGCGACTGCTGGATCGCGCCATCCAGCTGGCGCCGGACTGGGCCGAGCCCTATGCCTCGAAGGCGATGCTCTACCTGATCTGGCGCGGCGACAGGGCGGCCAGCCGGGCTGCGGTGAGTCTCGCGCTCACCCGAGTGAGTCCCGGCCGCCTGGCCCTCGCGCTGCTCGCCCCCGACGCGATCTCGGCGGCTCCCCTCACCGCGGACACCGCGTTCGCCACCGCAGTGGCCGCGATCGGGCCCGGCTCGTTCGAGGGGGATAGCGCGCGATACCATCTGCTGGCCGCCGAGGCGGCCGGTTTCCGCCGAAATCGCGCGGGAGAGCGGGCGCACGCCGACTCGGCGCGGACGCTGCTCGCGGCCCTGGTGTCGGTTGCTCCGGGAGACGCGACTCTCCTGGCTCGGTACGGTGTCGCGCTCGCCCGGGCGGGGCGGGGCGACGAGGCGATCCGGGCCGGGCGCCGGGCCGTCGAGCTATTGCCGCCTGAGCGCGACGGCCAGAGCGCTCCGTCGGTGCGGGTGCACCTGGCCCGGATCTACGTCCTGCTGGACCAGCCCGCTCCGGCTCTGGCGCTGCTGGAGCCGTTGACGAAAGTGCCGAGCTGGATCAGCCCGGACGAATTGCGCAGCGATCCCACCTGGGCCGCGCTCCGAAGCCACCCCCTGTTTCCGCAAGTGGCGCACTAGCAGTTCAGGCTGTGGGGCGGGTTCTCGATCGCCTGGTCGGCCGCGCCGCCGGGCCCGGGCGGCGAGTAGTAGCTCGTGCGAGCCAACGCCGCGCCGCGGTCAGGTCGCGCACGAAGGCGCGCAGCTCCGCGGCGCGG
>DATCWW010000162.1:0-22758 GCA_036566145.1 Gemmatimonadales bacterium | reverse complement strand
AGCGGGGGCCGGCGCCTCGGCCCGGGCGAGCCATCCCCGCGCGGTTCGCACCACCTGGTCGCGGTAGAGCCAGCCGAGCGCGAGTCCCCCGACGACCACGAGACAGCCCAGGGCCCGGAACGGAGCCGTCAGGCAGCCGATCACGCGGCGAGCTCCAGACTCACTCGAGGCGCATAGGTGGGCGCGCCGCGGCTCGCGATGCTCTCAAAGAGGACGAGCTGCTCGACCAGGAACGACAACGGCTCGTAGCCCGCCTGCAACTGCTCCAGCGCCCGCTCCGGCAGTCGATGCCCCTCCCGGACCCGGCCCAGGGTGAGATGGGGATGGTACGGCGCGCCTTCGGGAGGAAAGCCGATGGCCTCGGCCCGTCGCTCCAGACGGTCCTGCAGCAGCTCCAGCCCCGGCGGCGCCGTCAGGCCGATCCAGACGACCCGCGGCCGGCGGAGATTGGGCAAGACGCCCGGCTCGCCCAGGCTCAGGGCGAGCGGCCCCGTGCCGGGCACGGCGAACTGGAGCGCCTCCACGATCACGTCGAGGCGGGCGGGCGGAACCTCGCCGAAGAACTTGAGGGTGAGATGAATGTTGTCCTCGTGCACCCAGCGCACGGGCCAGTCGCCGCCACGAAGTCGCTGGAGCAGCCGGGACACCTCCGAGCGAGCGGGCTCGGGAATCGGCAGCGCGGCGAACAGCCGCATCAGCCGGCCGCGGGCGGCACCAGCGCGAGAAGGCCGCCGCGCCGGTAGCCTTCGGGATCGAGCTCGACGCGATCGAATCCGAGCGCGCCGAAGGTCCGCTCCACTTCGTCCCACCGCTCGCGCAACCGGGACTGCTGGGCCGAGCCCACTTCGATCCGCGCGACGGTGTCCAGATGGCGCACTCGCAGGTCGCCGGTGACGCCGAGCTCGCGAAGGTAGCTCTCGCCCTCCTCGACCTGCCGTAGCCGCTCCGGAGTGATCGTGAGACCATAGCGCACCCGGCTCGAGAGACACGGGGCGGCGGGCGCGTCCCAGGTCGGCAGGCCCAGTGCCCGGGAGCCCTCCCGCACCTGGGCCTTGCTCCATCCCAGCTCGGCGAGCGGCGAACGGACCCGGTGCTCCGCCGCGGCGCGAAGCCCGGGACGGTGCTCGCCCAGGTCATCGGCGTTGGTGCCGTCGATGACCACGGCACCCCGGCCGCGGGCCACCTCGTCGAGGCGCGACCATAGCTCCGACTTGCAGAAGTAGCACCGGTCCGGTGCATTGCGCAGGTAATCGGGGTCGCCGAGCTCGTGGGTGTCGAGCTCGAGGAGCGGCACCCGGAAGCGCGCGGCCAGGTCGCGAGCGGTGCGCCACTGCGCCACCGGGTAGGAGGCGCTGCGTCCGATCACGGCGAGAAAGCGTTCCGGGCCAAGCGCCTGGGCCCCTGTTACCGCGAGCAGGGCTGAGTCCACACCCCCGGAGTACCCGAGGACGACACGGCCCAGACCGCGCAGGTGCCCTCGCAGGAGGTCGAGGTCCGCCATGGGGGGGAAACGTAATGCGTCCCTGGGCTGGTGCGAAGCAGCGCGCGACGCCGTACACTTTGGCATGGCGCCCGACGAGCGGCTCTCGATTGCCCCCGGCCTCGACCTGCCGCGCTCCGAGCTGGAGTTTCTGGCGTCGCGCTCCGGGGGGCCGGGCGGACAACACGTCAATACGTCCTCCACCCGGGTCGAGGTCTGGTGGGACATTGCCCGATCGCCCACGCTCTCGGAGGAGCAGCGAGAACGCCTGCTCACTCGGCTCGGCGCCCGGCTGGACGGCAGCGGACGGCTCCGACTCGTGTCCTCCACTTCCAGGAGCCAGCTCCGGAACCGCGAAGAAGTGACCGAGCGCCTGGTTCGGGTCGTGGCGGAGGCCCTCCGGGTGCCGAAGCAACGGAAGCGGACCAAGCCGAGCCGCGCGGCCCGGGAGAAGCGGTTGGAGTCCAAGCGCCGCCGCGGCGCCACCAAGCGGGAGCGGCGCCGGCGTCCCGACGAGGAGTAGGCGTCCCGCCCCCTGTTGTGCGCGCAGGGCCACCCGTGCAGATTCCTGCATAGCTCCCATCACTGAGCAGCCGACGCTCCCTTACGCCGCGGCCTCCTTACGGTCCAGCGCGCGATACTGGATCGCCTCGCTCACGTGACTGGACGCGATCGCCGCCGACCCGTCGAGGTCGGCGACGGTTCGCGCGATCTTGAGGACCCGATGGTAGGCTCTTGCCGAAAGACCGAGTCGGGTCACCGCAGTGCGTAGCAGGCTCTCGACCGGTGCCGAGATGGCGCACCAGCGACGCAGGTCGCGGGTCGACATCGAGGCGTTGGTATGGACCCCGCGCTGCCCCCGGAATCGCTCCCGCTGGATGACTCGGGCCCGCTCAACCCGCTGCCGGACGGTCGCGCTCGACTCCTCCATCGCCCCGCCCACCAGATCCTGGTACGGCACGGCGGGTACCTCCAGGTGGATGTCGATGCGGTCGAGCAGCGGGCCGGAGATCCGGGCCCGGTAGCGCTCGACGTCGAGCGGGCCGCAGCGGCAGGGATGGGTCGGGTCGCCGTGGTAGCCGCAGGGACAGGGGTTCATGGCCGCGGCCAGGATGAACCGCGCCGGGTAGGTGAGGCTCAACGCGGCTCGGCTCAGCGTGACCAGGCCGTCCTCCAGTGGCTGACGGAGCACTTCGAGGACGTTGCGGCGGAACTCGGGCAGCTCGTCGAGGAACAGCACGCCGCCGTGGGCCAGGCTCACTTCCCCGGGGCGGGGGCTCGACCCGCCTCCGATGAGGCCGGCGTCGCTCACGGTATGGTGCGGCGCGCGAAAGGGGCGGGTGACGCAGAGGGCCCGATCGGCCGGGAGCATGCCGGCGACGCTGTGGATGCGAGTGGTCTCCAGCGCCTCGTCGAGCTCGAGGCCGGGAAGGATGGTGGGGAGCCGGCGCGCCAGCATGGTCTTGCCGGCGCCGGGGGCGCCGATCAGCAGGATGTTGTGGCCGCCCGCGGCGGCGACTTCCAGGGCGCGCTTGGCGGCCGCCTGGCCTCGGACGTCGGCGAAGTCCACCGACTCGGCCGCCCGCTCGTGCATCAGATGCTCGAGGTCCGCCACGGCGGTGGGGAGCGGCGGGCCGCCCCGGAGAAAGTCGCAGACCTGCGCCAGGGACGCGGCACCGCGGACCTCGAGCCCCTGCACCACCCCGGCCTCCGGCAGGTTGGGAAGCGGCACCAGGAGGCGAGCCGAGCCGGCCGAGCGGGCGGCCAGTGCCATGGAAAGGACCCCACGAACCGGGCGCAGGCCGCCCTCGAGCCCGATCTCACCGGCGACCATGGTATCGCCCAGGGCGCCACCGGGGAGCTGGCCGCTGGCGACGAGAAGGCCCAGAGCGATCGGCAGGTCGAGGGCTGACCCGTCCTTGCGGATGTCGGCCGGGGCCAGGTTGACCGTGATGCGGCGGAGCGGAAAGACGAAGCCGGCGTTGGCCAGAGCGGCACTGACGCGCTCTCGTCCTTCCTTCACCGCGCCGTGCGGCAGTCCGACGGTGGAGAACGAGGGCAGGCCGTTGCTGATGTCCACCTCGACATCGACCGGATAGGCGTCGATGCCGAGGACGGCGGCGGAACGGATGCGTGCGAGCATGGCCCCGGCGATGGAATCCGACCCAGGATACGCTGGCTCGCGGTCCGGGCTGGGCGCCTTCCCGCGCAAAACAGGCTGGAAAGGCGCAGGCAAAGACGATACGGCATGCCCGGTGCTGGTGAATGGCCTGACCGACCCCTCATCCCACGTTCAGGCCCGCTTCACGATGGGCGTCAATATTGACTTGAGACGTAGTTCTCGGCGGGCGAAACCCCGCCGGAGAGGTTGAACGAAACTTGCAGTAGGAGGGGGCTGATGCAGGTCCGCCGCGGGATCCCCCCGTTTCGCGCGCGGGAAGGTCGAGTCCTGGAGCCGAATGATGCGTCGATTCTGGTGTTCTGCAGTCCTCCTCAGCCTGGTCGCGGCGTGCGCCCTGCCCCGGGCGGGCGCGGCGCCGCTCGCCCCGGTGGAGCGGGCGTGGGCCGTGCCGACCCTGGAGCTGTACCAGGAGTGGTGGACCAAGACCGAGGCCTGCTCGGGACGCACGGGGGACATGTCGCAGGTGGCCTTCTACGCGGTGGACTCGCCGTCCGGCGCGATCGCCCTGGGCAGTGAGAAGGGGCACGGCTGGTGGATCCGGGACGGCAATCGCATTTACCTGCCGGCCAACGCCTTGTCCGAGGAGTGGCTGGTGCGCCACGAGATGCTCCACGCACTGCTCCAGACCGGCGCGCACCCGACCACTCAGTTCGTCGAGGCGTGTCACCTCGCCTCCAGCAGGGTCTGGCGCGACTCGACCCTCGCCGCCGACCCGGGCAACCCGAGCGGCCGGTAGCAGCCAAGCGCACCCAGGCCCTGGCGCCGCTCCGTCGCGACGCCGGGGCCGTTCTGTGCCCAGACCAGTCAATGCTGCGCTTCAGTCCTGCGACTGAGACCGTCCCTGATGAATCTGGTGAACAACGCGACCTCGGGTCTCGGTCACCGGCATGGGCAGAAGCGAAGCGCCACGATATCTTAGGTCGATTACCCTGGCGGACCCCTCTACCACTCGGAAGCACTGGCGGCACCAGGCTCGGCCTCGCCAGTGAGCTCGACCCTGCTCCGGCGACAGCATCGAGGTCGACAGGCGCGCCTGCTCCGTACCACATCAGTAAGGCGCTGAGCCGAGCTACCTTAGCGGCGACCCTGGCGCTGTGGCTGACGGTCGCCGGCTGATCGGCCCCCGTTTTGCTGCAACAATTGTAGGCTCGAAAACACGCCCTTCCTGGTTCTTCCTCCGAGGTCGCATCCGGCGGGCCTCCTCGCAAACTGCGGGAGCATTGGCATGACGGTCTCAACTCCCCGGGCGCGCTGGCTGGCGCTCACCTCGATCGTGGCGATTGCCTGCCTGAGCGGCGGCTGGCTCCTTCGCGCCAAGCCGGCGGCGGGGGGCGGTGTCTACCAGCAGGCGCGGCTCTTCGAGAACGTCGTCGGCGCGATCAATCACCACTACATCGATTCCCTGGGCGAGGGTGACCTCTACGAGCGCGCGGCCGAAGCGTTGGTGGCCAGCCTCAAGGATCCCTATGCGGAGCTGCTGATCAACGAGTCCTACCGCGAGTACCAGCGGCAGATGACCGGCACCGAAGTCGACCTGGACCTGGGCCGGGGCGCCACCGAGTCGGGCTTCGGGTCCGGGCGCCATGCCGGCCTGTCCCGGGGCGACGAGATTCTGAGCATCGACGGCACCAGTACGGTCGGATGGTCCACCACCCGGATCGAGGAGGCCCTCCGCAACAGCCGGCAGCCGACGGTCACCGTCGTGGTTCGCGCTCTCGGATCCGACCGCACGGTGGTGCGGCGGATTACCCGGACCAGCGTGCACGTGCCGGCGGCATCGCCCGGCGTGCTGCTGAGCGGCGGTGTCGGATACGTGACGCTTCGGCGGATGAGCGAAGGCGCCTCGGACGAGCTTCGGTCGGCCGTGGATCGCCTCCGCGCCGAAGGGATGCACGCGCTGGTGCTCGATCTCCGGTCCAACCCCGGCGGATTGATCCGTGAGGGCGTGAAGGTGGCGAGTCTCTTTCTCCAGCCCGGCGACACGGTGGCCGTGTCCAGGGGTCGCACGGGCAAGCACTTCAAGGCGTATGTGGCCGGCGAGTCCGGTGGGTGGGACGACCTGCGGCTGGCCGTGCTGGTGAACCGGGGAACGGCGAGCTCGGCCGAGGTCGTCGCCGGCGCGCTGCAGGACCACGACCGCGCCGTGCTGGTGGGGACTCCGACCTACGGCAAGGGCGTGCTCCAGACCACCTACCCGCTGGGCGACGAGGTGGCCATCAAGCTCACGACCGCCCGCTGGTACACCCCGAGCGGGCGCTGGGTGCAGCGGCCTCAGTCGGAGGCCAACGGCGCGCCGGGCAACCGCACGCCGGCCATGGAGCCGCAGGTCTTCCGCACCCCGATGGGCCGGCCGATCCCGGACCAGAGCGGCATCCTGCCCGACCTCATGGTCCGGACCTCCTTCCGCTCCGACGGCGAGCGGACGCTCCATCTCGCGCTGGGCGACGACCTCGAACGCTTCCGCCAGGTCCTGAGCGGGTACGCGGCGGAGCTCCGGGCCGATTCCGCGGTGAGCGACGAATCGTTCGTCGTGACCCAGAGCATGCGCGACACCCTGTACTCACGCCTGGCGAGCGAAGGCGTGCCGCTGTCGCGCGACAGCTACGATGCCTCCGCGCCGTACGTGGCCGAGCAGCTCGGCTACGAGATGACACGCGAGCTCTTCGGCACCGAGTCCGTGGTCCGCCGCCAGGCCAAGGGCGATCGGCAGCTGCAGGCCGCGCTCCGGCTCGTTCGGGCGTCCGGGAACCAGCAGGAGGCGATCACGAGCGCGGTGGCCGCTCAGGCTTCCGGCCGGGTCCGCTAAGACCGCTCAGCCGGGCAGGTGCACCGTCACCACGGTGCCCTGCCCGACCTCGCTCTCCACCTCGATCGTCCCACCCCAGCTCTCCACCAGACGGCGCACGATCGCCAGCCCCAACCCCGAGCCGCTGGTCGTGGTCGAAAATCGGGGCTCGAAGATCCGCGGCAGCAGCTCGGCCGGGATCCCGGCCCCATCGTCGGCCACCCGGATGCGCCCCGGCGCCACCGTGACATCCACCAGCCGTGCGCCGGCGTTGCGGGCGTTCTCCAGCAGGTTCACCATCACTTCCTTCACCTCGTCCGCCCGCGCGGCGCCGGTCGCACCGTGCTGCGCGGTCAGCCTGACCTCGTACCCCTCCTCGGCCAGGCGGTAGAGCTGGACCACCTCGCCCACCGCGCCGGCCAGGTCGATCCGGTCCAGTGGCTGGTCATCGTCCGCCGGAGCGGCGAAGCGGCTGAACGCGCGGGCGATCGTGTCGAGCCGATCGATCTCGCCCAGCATCCGCTCCGCGGTTTCGTCCAGAGTCCGGTCGAAGTCGGTGCGCCGATCCCGATAGACCCGCTGCAGGTGCTGCAGCCCGAGGCGCATGGGGGTGAGGGGATTCTTGATCTCGTGCGCCACCTGCCGGGCCATCTCTCCCCAGGCCAACACCCGCTCGGCTCGCGAGAGATCGGTCACGTCGTTGAGCGCGATCACCAGGCCGCGGACATCGGGCTCCAGCGTCGCGAGCTGAAGGGTGAGCCGCCGCCCGCCGATCTCGAGCTCGCTGATCGCCTCGGCTCGGCCGTCGCGCAGGAAGCGCTCGATCTCTTCGGCCAGCGGAGCCCACTCGCGCGCCAGGCCGGGCAGGAACGGGATGCCCTGGGCCAGCCAGTCGCCCAGCAGGTCCACGGCCTGCCTGTTGGCGAGCAGCACCCGGCCCTCGGGGTCGAGGCCCACCACGCCCGTCGCCACCGTCGCGAGCACCGCGGCCGTGCGGCGCCGAGCCGCGTCCAGCGCCTCCTGGCTCGAGCGGATGTCGGAGGCCATCCGCTCGAAGGCGCCGAACACCGGCTCGAATTCCAATGGCGGATTCTCCGAATGCGCCACCATCGACTGTCCCCGGCCCAGCGCCAACGCCGACCGGCGCAGCTCGGCGACCGGCCGGGAGAGCGATCGTGACGCCCGGCCCGCCCCGACCAGGGCCGCGGCCACGCCGGCCAGGGTGGCGAGCAACAGGACCAGGGCCAGGTCGAGCTGCCGCACCGCGAGCGAGGAGTCGTCGGCCAGCTGCGGAGTCGCCAGCACGCCGATCGACGACGGCGTGCCCGGCTGGATCACCCGGTAGCCGACCCGCTCGGCGAGAGCGGGAATCGAGCCGTCCCGGGTCACCTCGAGGTCGCCGCCCAGAGCCACCGCCTCGAACGCGGTGGGGTCCATGAGCTGGGGCATCACGCCGAGATCCTCGAGCACCTGCGTGCTGGTCGCGGCCAGCCGGCCGCCCCGATAGAGCGCGAGATCGGCGTCGATCCGCCGGCTCAGCTCCTGAAGACGATCCTGCGTGGTCGGCCCGCCGCTTCGGAGCGAGGCCCCGCCGGTGATGACCGCGTCCCGGAGCGTCTGGGTGATCAAGAGATCCCGGCTTCGTTCCACCTCCTGGGCCAGCCGGGCAAAGCTCCAGATCGCAAACCCGACCGCGGGAATGAGGAAGAACGCCGCGAGCGTCACCGCCAATCTGATGCGGAAGGAACGGACCAGGCTGTGCCACCGCGGACGTGGCGGGCGCGCGCCGGACACGACCTCGGCGAGGAACCAGAGGACGCCGAGCACACCGGCATCGAGCAGCACGACCAGCACCCCGCGAACCAGCAGCGGCACCGGCCCGCGCAGGTCGATCGCCGCGTGGACCACCCGGGTGCCGCCGGCAAGGGCGAGCGGAAACTCGCTTCGCACCGTCCATCCCTCGCGATGCCAGCGCGGCCGAGGGAGCACGGTCGAGGGATCGAGCGGCGGGGCCAGCGTCAGCTGATAGAGGGGTGAGTGACTGCGTGACGGCTCCAGCAGGCGCCCCACTCGCCCGGGCAGAATGAGCTCGGAGCGGGGTCCGACCGCCGCCGTCATCACCTCCTCCTGCGTCAGCCGCACCAGCAGGACGTAGTGCACCCCTGGCACCCGCGCCACCTGGGCGATCCGCAGGCTGTCGGCCTGGGGCAGATCCTGCACCATGGTGGAGAGGAGCGACGGCGGCAGATCGAGCGAATCCAGCGGCAGCTCGTCGAGCGGCCCACCCCGCCGGTTCCACAGGGCGAGCTGCGCAGGATATCCCTGGTGGCCCAGGGCCGAGCCGTGCCACAGCGCGTACATCTCGGAAGCGGTGGTGGGGGCGGTCGAGCGCAGCACCTGCTCCCCGAAGCGTTCCAGCAGCGGCACTGCGAGAGGATCGGGTTCCACACCCAGCCGCGCCACGTCCCGCTGGGCCACCTGGATCTTGCCGCTGATTTCGGCGCCCCAGGTCACCAGCGCGGCCGAGCTGCCCGCGACCAGCGCGATGCCGCCGATCGCGGCCCAGCGGGGCGCGGGAAGACAGACCAGCACCAGCGCCGGGGTCCACAGGAAGGTGTACCAGTCCGGCCACCCTCCCCGCGGGCTCCAGACCAGCACCCCGATGACCGCGGCGGCCAGCGCGATCGCCACACCCAGTCCTATGCGCCACGGCGGAGCTACCGCGGGCTCCGCGCCGCGGAAAAGCGCGGCGGTGGGGACGATCAAGGCCGAGGCGGACACCAGAATGGCGAGCTGCCAGGTGAGCCAGAGTCCGACCGAGACGCCCGCCGCCGGGGGCGTGATCCCTCGACCCAGACTGCTGATGAGGTAGGGCGAGGCGAGCAGCAACGCCCCGCCGAGGGCGATGCCGTACCACCGGCGGGGAAGCCGGCGTCGCCAGAGCCAGACGGCCGCGATCGTGAGCAGCGTTCCGCTCAACCCGAGCACCCCGGAGGAGCTCGAGAGCGGACCCAGGAGCGGCCGGAAGAAGGTCCCCGGCGAGAAGAGGGGCTGGAGTCCGAGTGCCGGTCCGATGGGAGCTCGAATCGCGAGCCAGAGTCCGGCGGCGAGGAGCAGAAAGCGCTCCAGCGGCGTCGCCGCCCCGGCCAGCCCCAGGATCAGCGCGAGCAGTACCAGCCAGGTGACCCAGCGGCTGCCGCGCTCGAAGACCCGCTCCTTCGCCGTCCCCTGCTCCGGCGGGATCGGGCGGGCGCTGAAGAGCAGCCGATCGCCGGCCGTGGTCGGCTCGGCGTAATCGAAGACATCAACGCTGTCCGGCGCGGTTCCCGGCGGATAGACGCTCAGGCCGACCTCGGTCCGCTCCCGGAACAGCTCGGCCAGGCTGCGGGATCGGTCGGGAACGGCCGGGTGGGCCCAGATCAGCACCCCGGCGACCGCGGTGCGGCCGTCCTCCGAGTGGCGCCGCGCCTCGAGCACCACGTAATATCCAGTCGCCCGGGCACCGATCGAGTCACCCATGGCGCTGGGGGGTAGCCGGTGGCGTCCCGCCCAGGCCCAGGGCTCTCCCCCACTGTCCAGGACCACGACGCTCATCTCGGGGCCCCGCGCGGGAATCAGCCGGTCCAGTCGATCGAGGGCGGCGGCGCGGTCATCGGGCACATCCAGCGCGGCGAGGGCCAGGCGGTCGGCCCGGTGCAAGGCGTCGTGAAGCTCGCCGCTCAGGCGGCGGGAGGCGGCCTCAACGCGGCGCTCGCGCTGCTCCGGCCAGTGGGACTCGATCGCGGTGAGTCGTACCTGGGTGAGAGCGAGGCCGACGGCGAGCCCGGTCACGATCATGAGCAACCCCAGCCGGCGCCACTCCCGCGGAGGCCAGGCCACCAACACGGCCCCGACGGCCGCGAGGACTCCGACCACCACCCACGCGAGCGACGGACTGCGCAGCCACTCCGAGGCCGCGACCACCGCGGCGAGCGCCACGACGACCCACCCGCGAGGATGATGAGTCAAGCCACCGGTCCCTGGCCCATCAAGGAAATGACCCCCGGCGCGATCCGCGAACGGTTGCTCGAGCGACCGACGCTCATCGTGCCGGTAGGCACCACCGAACAGCACGGCCCACACCTGCCGCTCGGATGCGACACGATCGTGGTCGAGCGCCTGGCGGACGACCTCTCCGCGGCCTTCGGCACCCTGCGGGCGCCGACGATCGAGTACGGGGTCCACGCCCCGGCGGCGTTCCCCGGCGGTGCCGCTCTCCGTCGCCGCACGTTGCACCGTGTCATGAACGAACTTATCGAATCCTGGGAAGAGGGGGCAGGCGTTCGCGAGTTCGTCATCCTGACGGCGCAGGCGAGCGAGGCGCACCTGGAGGCCCTGAGCACGATCCGCACCGACCGCGCCAGCGTCCAGGTGATCGACATCTTCAGCCTTGATTTCGGCAACCTGCTGGAGCAGCCCGGGGCGCCGATCCAAGGCGGCGAGCTCGACACCTCGCTCCTGCTCTACCTAGCCCCGGAGCTCGTCCGGATGGACCTGGCCCAGGACTTCGCACTCACGCCCGAGCTGCTCGCGCGCTACCGCCCGGGCCAGACCCGCCGGCTCCCGGTCGGCAGTCCCGGATCGGTGGGCTATCCCAGCCTCGCCACCGCCCAAAAGGGGGAGCTCCTGTATAGATTTCTGCTCGATCGCATCAGCAGCTGCCTGGCCGGCACCTGAGGTGAGCCGAATGGGTTACCGCGCTGCGGCGCTACTCATGCTTCTGCTCGCTCCATCACGCCCGACCGCGGCCCAACAGGGCCCCGCCACCGTGCTCGTCGTTCGGCAAGGCGGCCGAGAGATCGGCCGGGAGGAGTTCACGCTGGCCTCGGGTCGCGCCCGGGGCGCCGCGGGGTCTACCATCACGGCTACCGCGAAGTATCCGCCGACTGCACCGACGACCCGTCTGGCCGCCGTGCTCGAGCGGACGCCGGATGCCGGGCTGGCCAAGTTCCAGCTCGACGTCGAGAGCCCGGCGGGCACCACCGTGATTCTGGCGGCCGGCTCAGGAGCGCGGTTGATCGTGCGCACCGTGGCCAAGGGGTCCGAATCAGGCCGCGAGCTCCCCGGCGGACCGGACGTGGTCCTGCTCGACGACCAGGTCTATTCGCTGCTGTCCCAGGTGGCGGACCTCGCGACGCCGGCGGGACGCCCGCTCACCGCGATCTATCCCCGCACCGGCCGGCGCCTGGCGCTCAACGCCCGGCGCGAGTCGCCAGGGGGGGGCGGCGCAACGCGAACGGTCGTGAGCGGCGATCTGAGCGCCACGGTCGTCACCGACCCCGCCGGCCGGGTGGTCAAGGTCGAGCTGCCGGGCCAGGACATCGTCGTGCAGCGGGCCGAGTAGTCCCCCTCCTCGCAAGTCGTTGACCGACACTTCGAATTCCCGCCTTTGTCGCAACCTGAAACCTGCGCGACGAGGCTGCCGTATTAGGCACCGGTCACGTCCATACCGTAAAGGGCAACGTCCATGAAATGCTGGGTCGGTCTCATCGCGCTCGCCGCGTGTCTGCCGATCGCCGCCGCCGCACAGGACACCACTTCCCACTCGGTGGCGGACACTCTGGTTTCTCCCCGCATCGCGTCGACCGTCTCGCTGTCGCTGGCGGACGCGCTCGACCGGGCCAAGGGCAACAGCCCGGCCTACCGACAGGTCCTCAACGACGCGAACCCCGCGCGGTGGGGCGTGCGCAACGCCTACGGCAGCTTCGTGCCGTCGGTGACCGGCAACGCCAGCATGGGCTACACGGGCTCGGGCCGGACCGACATCGGCGGCGGCTTTATTCAGTCTACCTCGGCATACCTCACTTCCGGCTACAGCCTGATGCTCACCTGGCAGCTCGACGGTCACGTGCTCTCCGGGCCGGGTCAGCAGAAGGCCCTGCAGAAGGCCACCGACGAGGACATCAGCGGCGCCGGGGTCCAGCTCAAGTTCGACATCACGACCCAGTACCTGAACAGTCTCCAGGCGGCCGCCCAGGTGGACGTGGCCCGGCAGCAGGTGCGTCGCAACGCCGACTTCCTGACCCTGGCGCAAGCGCGCTACCGGGTGGGCCAGGCGACCCTGCTCGACGTGAGGCAGGCGGAGGTGACCAAGGGGCAGTCGGACGTCGCCCTGCTCCGCGCGGTCCAGCTCGACAACGAGGCCAAGCTGGAGCTGCTCCGGCAGATGGGCGTCGAGCCGCCGGTGCCGGTGGAGCAGATCACCCTGTCCGACTCCTTTCCGGTGACGCCGCCCGAGTTCCAGCTGGATCAGCTGCTCGCGCTGGCGGACCAGGAGAATCCGGTGCTGCGGTCTCTGCGCGCCAGACAGGGTGCCGCCAACTGGGGAGTGCGGGCGGCCAAGTCGGAGTTCCTCCCGAGCCTGGCCGTGCAGGCCGGGTGGAGCGGGTTCACCCAGGAGCTCACCGATGAGGACCTGCTGCTCGGGAGCACCCTCGGCGCCGCCCAGAACGCCTCGGCCCAGTGCCAGTACAACAACCAGGTCAAGACCGCGCTCGACCTGGGCGGGGTGCAGGACTGCTTCGGGCCGTTGGGGCTCAACAACACCGGCACCGCGCTCACGCCGGGGGCCCAGGCGAACTTGCTCGACGCGAACAACGTCTTCCCCTTCGACTACACCGCCCAGCCGTTCTTCGCGGTGTTCCGTCTCTCCCTGCCGATCTTCACCGGCTTCAGCCGGTCGCTTCGGCTGAGCGAGGCGCGGGCCGCGGAGGAGGACGCCGATGAAGATGTGCGCGCGCGCCGGCTCGCGGTGCATGCCGACGTCCGCGCCCGCCACCTGGGACTCGTGGCCGCCTACCGCGCGATCGCGGTGCAGCAGGCCAACCGCGTCTCCGCCCGCGACCAGCTCCGGCTGGCGCAGGACCGCTACCGGCTCGGCGCCGGCACCTCGCTGGAGGTCTCCGATGCCCAGAGCGCCGTGCAGCAGGCCGAGGGGGACTACGTGAACGCGGTGTACTTCTATCACAAGGCTATCGCGGCGCTGGAGGCCGCGGTGGGACGCCCACTCCGCTAACGAGGGACGCACATGTCGCGTGGGATGAAGGTCGGATTGACCCTGGGCATCCTGGTGCTGGCGGGTGGCGGTTTCGCCGCCTTCAAGATCCGGCAGAAGAAGCACGCCGGCGTCGAGGTCCGCATGGAGCAGGTCGGTCGGCGGGACCTGGTCAGCGCCGTGACGGCCAGCGGCAAGATCGAGCCCAAGACCTCGGTGGACATCTCCGCGGACATCACCGGCCGGATCGTCAAGATCGCGGTGCGTGAAGGCGACCTGGTGAAGAAGGGACAGTTCCTGATCCAGATCGACCCGGCGCAGTATCAGGCCGCCGTCTCCCGGGCCGAGGGTGTGGTCGCCTCGACCCAGGCCACCATGCTGCAGACCCGGGCGAGTCGCGATCAGGCCGAGCGGGCCTGGCGCCGCGCGCGCGATCTGAGCCAGGCGGGGGCGAACCTGATCGCGCCGGCCGCGGTCGAGGACTACAAGACCGCGCTCGACGTCGCGCAGGCGACCTACGAGGCCACCGGGGCGCAGCTCAGCCAGTCCCGCGCCAGCCTGCAGGAGGCCCGCGACAACCTGGCCAAGACCCGGCTGGTCTCCCCCATCTCGGGGCGGGTCACCCGGCTCGCGGTGGAGGAGGGCGAGGTGGCGGTGCCCGGCACCTTCTCGAAGGAGACCGGCCTGCTCATGACGGTCGCCGACCTGTCGGTCATCCTGGCCAAAGTGCAGGTGGACGAGACCGACGTGGTCCGCCTGACGCCGGACGACTCGGTGGAGGTGACCATCGACGCCTACCAGGACACCACATTCGTGGGGCGGGTCACCCGGGTGAGCCACAGCGCGCAGCTCACCCCCACCCAGACCTCGTCGGGCTCCAACGACCGGGCGGTGGATTTCGACGTCGAGATCACCCTGCAGGACCCGCCGGAGGACATCCGCCCGGACCTGAGCTGCACCGCCCGGGTCGTGACCGACACCCGCAGCGGCGCGCTCAGCATTCCGATCATCGCGCTCACCGTGCGCGACCACGAGCGGGTCCCCAACGAGAATTCGCCGCCGGCCGATACGCTCAAGCCCAAGCGCCGGAACCGCGAGGCCGAAGGGGTGTTCGTGGTACGCGACGGGGTCGCCACCTTCCGCCCGGTCAAGGTGGGCATCGCGGGCGACGAATACTTCGAGGTCCTGGACGGTGTGCGGGACGGCGAGACCATCGTGGGTGGGACCTACCAGGCGATCCGCGATCTGAAGGACGGCGATCGGGTCCGCCAGGCCGACACCACCGAGACCGAGTCGGCGGCGTCGTCGTGACCGCGATGATCCGGATCCGGGAGCTGACCCGAGCCTACGAGATGGGGACCGAGCGCATCCTCGCGCTCAGGGGGGTCACGCTCGACATCGCCCGGAACGAGTACATCGCCATCATGGGACCCTCGGGCTCAGGCAAGAGCACCATGATGAACCTGCTCGGCTGCCTCGACACCCCGACCAGCGGCGAGTACTGGCTCAACGGCGAGGAGGTGTCCCGCCTCTCGGACGACGCCCTGGCGCGGGTTCGCAACCGCGAGATCGGTTTCGTGTTCCAGACCTTCAACCTGCTCCCTCGCGCGACGGCGCTGCACAACGTGGAGCTGCCCCTGGTCTACGCGGGCGTGGGAGGCCGCGAGCGCCGGGAGCGGGCCCTCCGGGCGCTCGACCGGGTCGGCCTGGCCAACCGGGTGCAGCATCGGCCCAACGAGCTGTCCGGCGGCCAGCGCCAGCGGGTCGCGATCGCCCGCGCGCTGGTGAACCAGCCCAGCATCCTCCTGGCGGACGAGCCCACCGGCAACCTCGACAGCGTCACCAGCGAGGAGATCATGCAGGTCTTCGCCGACCTGCATCGCGGCGGCCAGACCGTCATCATGGTCACCCACGAACCCGACATCGCGGCCCACGCGGAGCGGACCGTGGTGCTGCGCGACGGGCGGGTCGAATCGGACAGCCGCGGGTCGGCTCTCGATCCCTACACCCCTGCCACCGCCCCCGAGCCTCTCGCCGCCGCGGCCGGCGCGCGGTAGCGTCTCCCTCCGATGTCGCTGCTCGAAGCGGTTCGCTTCGCCTTCCGCACCATCCGGGCCCAGAAGCTCAAGAGCTTCTTCTCCCTCATCGGCGTGCTGATCGGGGTCACCTTCCTGATCGCCGTGGTCTCGGTGGTCCAGGGGATGAACCGCTACATGGTGGATCGGTTCGCCAACGCCCTGATCGGCGCCAACACCTTCGAGCTCCGCCAACGGCCCAGCATCGTCATGGACGACGTCACCGAAGACGTCTGGCGGGAATGGCGCCGGCGCCCGCGCATCAGCTACGACGACGCCGACTATGTGCGGGAGCGGATCCGCACCCCGGCCACCTTCGCCAAGTTCTGCTCCGACCGGGTGAACGTCAGCTACGGCGGCAAGGTAGCCAAGGACGTCGATCTGGTGGGGACCGAGGAGAGCTACTTCCGGATCCGGAACTACGAGATCACCGCCGGTCGGACCTTCACCGCCCAGGAAGTCCGCGCGGCCACGCCGGTGCTGGTGGTAGGGAGCGAGCTGGCCGACAAGCTGATTCCGGGCCTCGACCCCCTCGGCAAGACGGTCCAGATCGGCGGGCTCCCCTACCGCATCATCGGCGTGGTCGCGAAGCAGGGGACCCTGTTCGGGATCTCGCTCGACAAGTTCGCGGTCATGCCGTTCAACGCGCCCGGGCGCCGCCTGATCTGCCCGATCAACATCCTGGACGCGCTGATCGTACGCACCGACGATCCCACCCGGATGCAGGGCGCCCTGGCCGAGGCCGAAGCCGCCATGCGCGCCCGGCGGCAGCTCAAGCCGGACCAGCCCAACAACTTCGCCTTCCAGACCGCGGAAGGCGCCTTGACCACCTGGCAGAAGATTTCCCGGATTCTCTTCCTCGCGTTGCCCGGTCTCGTCGCCATCTCGTTGGTGGTGGGCGGGATCGTGATCATGAACATCATGCTGATGGCGGTGAGCGAGCGGACCCGCGAGATCGGCATCCGCAAGGCGCTCGGCGCGCGGCGGCGGGACATCCTGGCGCAGTTCGTGGTGGAGGCAGCCGCCCTCTCCTCGGCCGGGGCGGTGCTGGGAATCGGCCTCGGACTGGTTCTGGCCTGGGTGGTCAACGCGCTCACGCCTCTCCCCGCGGCCGTCGCGCCGTGGTCGGTGGCCGTGGGCGTGGTGCTCGGCGTGACGGTGGGCATCGCGGCCGGGGTCTACCCCGCGAGCCGGGCCTCCCGCCTCGACCCGATCGTCGCGCTGAGGGCCGAGTGACCCGCGGTCCCGGCCTGAGCCTGCTCTCCCGCGGGATCGAGGGGGCGGGGATCGCGCTCGACTCGCTGCGATCCAACAAGGTCCGGGCGGCCCTCACCATCCTGGGGGTGGCCATCGGCGTCATGGTGGTGATCGCGATGGCGTCCGCCATCACGGGGATCAACCGGAGCATCACCGGGATCCTCGAGTCGGCCGGCCCCAAGACCTTCTTCGTCTTCCGCTACTTCTCCGGCGGGCTCGAGGTGTCCGACGGCTCGGACGAGATGAGTCCCTGGCGCCGCATGCCGGAGCTCACGCTGGAGGAAGCGGAGCTGATCCGACAGCTGCCCGCCGTGCGCGAGGTGAACGTCGAGGAATCCACCGAAGGACCGGTCGGGTACGAGGGAGTGAACCTGAGCGGGGTCCACATCGCGGGCCTGAGCCCGACCTGGGTCCAGGTGAATGGCGGGGACATCCTGGCCGGCCGCAATTTCACCCAGCTGGAGTACGCCGCGTCGGCCCGGGTGGCGGTGATCAACGACAAGCTCGCCGAGTCGCTCTTTCCCGGCCTCGACCCGATCGGGAAGAAGATCAAGATCTACGGGCAGCCGTTCGAGGTGGTCGGACTGCACGCGGAGGCGGCCTCCCTCTTCAGCGACGCCAGCGACCCGAGGCTCGCGATCCCCCACACCACCTTCACCAAGGTCGCCGACTACTGGCATGGGTGGCTGCAGATCGCGGTGGTTCCGACCGAGGCCGCGACGGTGTACGAGGCCCAGGACCAGGTGACGGCGGCGCTCCGGACCCATCGGGGTCTCCATCCGGGGCAGGACAACAACTTCGCCCTGGTGACTCAGGACCGAGTGCTGGAGGCCTTCAACAGCGTTACCGCCGGCTTCTTCGTGGTGATGATCACGCTCTCGAGCGTGGGGCTCATGGTCGGCGGCATCGGCGTGGTCGCGATCATGATGATCTCGGTGACCGAGCGCACCCGGGAGATCGGGGTGCGCAAGGCGCTGGGCGCCACCCGCGGCGAGATCCTCTTCCAGTTCCTGGTGGAGGCGGCGACGCTGACCCTGGTCGGGTGCCTGATCGGCATGGCGCTGGGCGCCGGTGTGGCGTGGGGCGTGCGCTCGTTTACCCCCATTCCCGCCACGGTGCCGGTCGGCGCCGTCATCGCGGCGGTGATCTCCTCGATCCTGACCGGCGTGCTCTTCGGACTCTATCCCGCCGGCAAGGCGGCGCGACTCGATCCGGTGGAGGCGCTGAGGTACGAGTAGGGAGGGACGGGCGAAAGGCGAAAGCCCTTCCCTTCCGCGTTCCCCCTTCCCCTTTTTTCTTTCCCCCTCATGCCCCTCCTCGAGGCGTTGCGGCTCGCGCTCCAGGCCATCTGGTCCAGCAAGCTGCGGTCGTTCTTCACTCTGCTCGGGATCATCGTGTCGGTGGGCTTCCTGGTCGTGGTCATCGCGATCATCCAGGGGATGAACGCGTACGTCCGGGACACCCTCACCGCCTCGATGATCGGGACCAACACCTTCCAGGTCCGGCGGGGGCCGATCTCGATCGGCCTGCTCGACGACGAGCAGGTCCGCGCCATCGCCAAGAGACCCCTCGTGACGGTGGAGGACGCCGAGGTCGTGCAGCGGGCCGTGCCCGACGCGAAGGCGGTGGCCCTCCAGTCGGGCTGGCCCACCCCAGTGGGCGAGGTGAGCTACCGCAACCGGAACATGATCAACGTCCTGGTCTTCGGCGTCACCCCGGCGTACCAGGTGGTCCAGGACTATCGCTTCGCCGCCGGCGGCCCCCTGGGCGAGCCCGACCTCCGCGAGCGCCGGCCGGTGGCGATCCTGGGCCACGAGATCGCCGAAAAGCTGTTCGACGTCCCGGCGAGCGCGGTGGGCCATCGGGTCCGGCTCGACGGCCATGAGCTCACCGTTCGCGGCGTGGTCGCGCCCAAGGGCCGTCTGCTGGGCCAGTCCTTCGATGCCTTCGTCCTGCTTCCGTTCAGCACCTTCGAGGCGTTCTACGGCCGGCGCAAGACGACCGTCGTGTCGGTCAAGATGCACACTGCCGAGGAAATCGACGACGCGATGGCGCGGGCCGAGGAGGCCATGCGCGTCGCCCACCGGCTTCGGCCGGGCGAGGACAACGACTTCACGGTGGACAAGGCCGACGCGTTCGTGGCCTTCTGGAAGAAGCTCACGGCGGTGCTCTTCACCGCGATCCCCGCCGTGGTGGCGATCGGCATCGTGGTGGGCGGCATTGTCATCATGAACATCATGCTCATGACGGTGACCGAGCGCACCCGCGAGATCGGCCTGCGCAAGTCGCTGGGGGCGACCCGGCGCGACATCCGGCGGCAGTTCCTGGTGGAAGCGCTGGTCCTCACCTCTCTGGGCGGGCTGCTGGGCGTCGTGGGCGGGTGGGGCCTCGCGTGGGGCGTGTCGAGCTTCACCCCGCTTCCCGCCCGGATCACCGTGTGGTCGGTTGCCATCGCGCTCACGCTGGGTGCGGGGGCGGGCCTCGTCTTCGGGGTTTATCCCGCGGCCCGGGCCTCCCGGCTGGATCCCATCGCCGCGCTCCGGGTCGAGTGACCGGGTGATCGTCCACAACCTCGGCGAGGGGATCGCCATTGCGCTGGACGCGATCCGGGCGAATAAGCTCCGCTCGACCCTGACTATTCTCGGCGTGGTCATCGGGGTCACCACGGTGATGGCCGTGGCGTCGCTGGTGCAGGGCATCCGCCGCCAGATCTTCAACGCCATCGAGGTGGCCGGCCCGACCACCTTCTACGTCATCCGCTACTTCTCCCAGACGCCGGTCAACCCGGACCGCCTCCCCTACGAGGTCCGGATCCGGCCGGTGCTCCAGACGGCAGACGCCGCCGCACTCGCCCGTCTGCCCGAGATCCGCTATGCCGGCATGTGGGTTCAGGTGTTCCAGAAGATCGAGTATCAGGGCGAGCGGACCCAGCAGGTCGTCATCTTCGGCGCCGACGCCCACTACATGGACGTGCAGGGGGGCACGCTGCTCCGGGGCCGGCTGTTCAGCCGGGCAGAGCTGACCGGCGAGCAGGTGATCGTGCTCGAATCGGCCATCGCCGAGCGCGTCTTCGGGCGGCTGGACCCGCTGGGACGCCAGGTGCGCATCAACGGGCGGAGTTTCCGGGTGATCGGGATCTACGAGAAGCCGTCCAACATCTTCGAGCCGCCCGGCCAGGAGACCGGCGGCATCGTGCCGTTCGCCTCGGCGCGGGAGAGCTTCCAGTACGACGAGACCAACGCGCTGTTCATCGCCGTGAGGCCGCGGGCGGGGGTGCCGGTGGACCAGGCGATGGACGCGGTGACCGTGGCCCTCCGACGCAATCGGAACCTCCACCCCGGAATGCCCAACACCTTCGACCTGATCACCCAGGACCAGATCCTCGACGTGGTCGGCAATCTGACTTCGTACTTCTTCCTCGCCATGGTGGCGCTGTCCAGCGTCGCCCTCCTCGTGGGCGGCATCGGCGTGATGGCCATCATGATGGTGTCCGTCACCGACCGCACCCGCGAGATCGGACTCCGCATGGCGCTGGGCGCGACCCGGCGGGAGATCCTCTGGCAGTTCCTGGTCGAGGCCGGGACCCTGACCCTTCTCGGGGGCGGGATCGGGATCGTGGTGGGGCTCGGAGCCGGCGCGCTGCTCAAGGCGGGATTGGGACTGGAGGCGGCGGCCCCTCTCTGGAGCATCGCGGTCGCCTGCGGCGTGAGCGTCGGGATCGGACTCGTCTTCGGGCTGATTCCCGCCAATCGGGCCGCCCGCCTGGACCCGGTGGAGGCACTCCGCCGGGAGTAGCGTGTGCAAGCCTCCCCGGTGACCGCATCTCCCGGCCTCCCCGAGGAGGTACCATGCGCGTTCCGCTGCTCGCGGCCACACTGGTGCTGGCCGCTCCCCTGATGTCGTGCGATCACAGCCCATCCACCGCCCACACCGCGGGCGGCACACAGAACACGCCCTTGCAGCCGCGCGACGAGGCGGCGGCCCGCGCGTCCGAGGCCAAGGCCGCGGTGGCCAACGATGCCGAAGTGCAGCAGAGCGCCTCAATCCCCCCGCTCTGGAGCGACCCGGCGACCGACCCCGCGAGCCGGCTCATCATCCGGACCGGACAGGCCGGCATCGAGGTGGACTCGCTGGAGCCGGCGCTCGATCTGCTCCGCATGACCGCTGCGCGGATCGGCGGATTCGTCGGCAACGCCAACGTGCAGACCGGCCGGAACCAGGTGCGCCAGGCCACGGTCGAAATCAAGGTTCCCGCCGGCCGGTTCGACGACCTCACCGACGGGCTCCGGCCGTTGGGCCGGGTCGAGTTCCTGAACGTCGGCGCCGAGGACGTGAGCGAGGAGTTCGTGGACCTGACCGCCCGCACCGCCAACGCGCGGCGCATGGAGGAGCGGCTGCTGGAGCTGCTGGCCACCAGGACCGGCAAGCTGCAGGACGTGCTGTCGGTCGAGCGCGAGCTCGCGCGGGTGCGGGAAGAGATCGAGCGCATGGAGGGCCGGCTGCGCTATCTCAAGACCCGGTCCCAGCTCAGCACGTTGTCGGTGGCGATGCACGAACCGCCCCCGCTGGTATCCCCGACTCCGGGGCGGAACCCGCTGGCGCAGGCGGTGCGCGAAGC
Organism: Gemmatimonadales bacterium; assembly: GCA_036566145.1. Classification (GTDB taxonomy): domain Bacteria; phylum Gemmatimonadota; class Gemmatimonadetes; order Gemmatimonadales; family GWC2-71-9; genus CAVVWJ01. The sequence goes on along the minus strand of DATCWW010000162.1, from coordinate 1,328 downwards.
CTGGCAGAACCTGGTGGGCGTCCTGGCCGCGGGCATTGCGTCGCTGGGATACCTGGTCCCGGTGCTGGTGCTGGGATGGGGAGCCGTGCTTGCGGGCCGGCGGCTGACGCGGCGGGCGGCGTAGGGTGGGAAGGCGAAGGGCGACGGGGCATGCGAGGATTTCATCGTGTGTCCCCTTCGCCTTTCGCCTTTCCCCTTTCCCCTCTTTCTTTCCCTCCCATGCCCGTCGACATCCTTGCGATCGCCGCCCACCGCGACGACGTGGAGCTCACCTGCGCCGGCGTCCTGCTCAAGGCGGTGGACGTCGGCTACCGGACCGCGATCCTCGATCTCACCGCCGGAGAGACCGGCACCCGGGGGAGCGCCGCCCTCCGGGCCGAGGAGGCCGAGCGCGCCGCGGCGATCCTGGGCGTCGCCGAGCGCCGGAACGCCGGCCTCCCCGACGCGCACCTGCACAACACCGATGAGACCCGGCGGATCGTGGTGGCGGAGATCCGTCACTTCGCGCCGCGGGTCGTGATTCTGCCCTACCCCGTGGGCCGGCATCCGGATCACCGGATCGCCTCGCAGCTCGGCCGGGACGCCTGCTACCTGGCCGGGCTCGCCCGCTACGACGCGCCGGGCGCGCCCCACCGGCCGCACAAGATTCTGTACGCCCTCTCCTATCGGGAAGACCCGGTCAAGCCGACCTTCGTGGTGGACATCAGCGGGCAGTTCGACCGGAAGCTGGCCGCGGTGCGCTGCTACGCCAGCCAGTTCGACGGGGCCAAGGCGGCGGGGGAAATCTTCCCCACGGGTCAGGACCTGTATTCCCTGGTGACCAGCCAGAACGAGCACTACGGCTCGCTGATCCGCGCCCGCTACGGCGAGCCGTACTACACCGAGGAGACCGTCGCCGTGGACGATGTGGTGACCATGGGCGTGCAGAGCATGTAGGGAGCGCCTATTTTCCCTGCATGAGCCCGTCCCCCGTTTACCTCGACCATGCCGCCACCACCCCGGTACGTCCGGAGGTGCTGGAGGCCATGCTCCCCTACCTCACCGAGCAGGCGTTCGGCAACCCCTCCAGCGCCCACCGGTTCGGCCGCGCCGCGCGGGCAGGGATCGAGCAGGCCCGGCGCGAGGTTGCCGCCGGGGTCGGCGCCGAGCCCAACCAGGTGATCTTCACCTCGGGAGGCACCGAGGCGGACAACCTGAGCGTGCTCGGCGCGGCCCTCGCGGCGCGGGAGCGGGGCGGGCGCATGGCGGTGGCGGTGAGCGCCACCGAGCACAAGGCGGTCCTGGCGGCGGCCCATGCCGTCTGCCACCTGGGCGGCAGTGAGCGGATT
>DATCWW010000148.1:0-8459 GCA_036566145.1 Gemmatimonadales bacterium | reverse complement strand
CCGCGCCGGTCACCACCGCGACGCCCCGGTCCGCGGCGCTCACCACGGCTGACCCGCGTCCACCGAGTGTTCGGCCTGCACCGCCTGCTCGAGGATGCCGCCGAGGGCGTCGATCAGGGCGCGTCCCTCCTCCGCGGTCGCGTCCGCCGGCCAGCCGAAATAGGCGCGGGGGCCACCGGCGGCCTCGAAGGAGGTCTTGCCCTCGCGGATGGCGCGGGAGAGCGACGCGGGATTGGCGGGAAGGTCAGCGCGAATGCCGTCTCGGACCAGGTCGGGGCGCTCGGCCAGCACCACGGAAGTCTCGAACCGGCCCGCGTGGCAGGCGCCGCTCCGGAACTCCTCCCCCAGCCGGAGCGCCCAGGGTTTCGTCGTGAGGTCGGGAAAGACGATCGTGAACTCCAGCTCGTCTCGCGCCCGCTGAACCGCTGCCGCCAGCGACGAGAGGTGGGCCGGATCGAGGTGCGCGTTGGCGATGGCGAGCAGGCCGAACCCGTGGGCCGAGAGGCCGGCCGCGATCTCGACCACGGTCGCGGTGACGGTCTCGGGCCGGAGGCTCAGCGTTCCGGCGAACCCGCCGGCGAAGCCGGCGGCGGTGTAGGTGAGCGGGGGCAGGACTACCGGATGCAGCCCTCTTGCCGCGAGCCGATCGGCGCCGGCGCGCGCCATTGCCTGGGCGATGATCACGTCGGTCTCGAGCGGCAGGTGCGGCCCGTGCGCCTCGATCGCCCCGACCGGCAACACCGCGATCGCCCGGGCGGCGGCGGCGCGGGCGTCCTCCCAGGTCATTGCGGCGAGCGGCTGCATGGTTATTGTGTCCTCACCATGGAATCCCTCAACATCGCGCACTTCTTTCTCGATGCCCGAATCGAGGAGGGACGGGGAGACCGCGTCGCGCTCCACACCGGGGCCGGGCGCCGGACCTACCGCGAGGTGCAGGCCCTGGCCAACCGGTATGCCAACGTGCTCTCGGCGGCGGGAGTGGCGCCGGAACAGCGGGTGATCATCGCTCTGCCCGACGGACCCGACTACGTCGCGGCGCTGTTCGGCATCCTGAAGATCGGCGCCGTCGTGGTGATGGTCAACCCGGAGCTCAGGCCCGACGCGATCGCCTACTTCTTCGAGTACAGCCGGGCGGTGGCCGCGCTGGTGGCGGACGATCGCGCGGAGGCGTTCCAGGCCGCGGCCGGCCAGGCCGCGCATGCACCGACGCTGTTCCGGGTCGGGAGCCGCGAGTTTACCGACCGTCTCGCGGCCGCGTCCGCGGTCTGGCGGAACTACCCCACCCATCCGGACGATCCGGCGATCTGGCTCTTTTCCGGCGGCACCACCGGGCGCCCCAAGGCTGCGGTGCAGCCGCACCGGTCGTACCGGAACACGGCCGAATGCTACGCCCGGCACGTCCTGGGGTACACCGAGGAGGACGTGACCCTCTCGGTGCCGAAGCTCTACTTCGGCTACGCGATGGGATCGAATCTCTTCTTCCCCTTCGCGGTCGGCGCGAGCAGTGTGCTGTTCGACGATCGCTGCACGGCCGACGTCGTCTTTCAGCGGATCGCGCAGTTCCGGCCGACGATCCTGATCACCGTCCCGACCATGGTCAATCAGATGGTGAGCCACCCCGCCGCCGCGGGGCAGGACCTCGGCTGCCTCCGGCTCGCCACCTCGGCGGGCGAAGGGCTGCCCGAGGAGCTGCACGCCCGGTGGGACCAGACCTTCGGCGTCCCCCTGCTCGACGGACTCGGCACCGCGGAGCAGTGGCACATCTTCCTCTCCAACCGGCTCGGCCGGATCCGCCGGGGCACGCTGGGCGAGGTGGTTCCAGGCTTCGAGATCAAGGTGATGGATGAGGAGGGAAGGGAAGTCCCCGACGGCACCATGGGCCATCTCTGGGTGCGCGGCGGGTCCCGCGCCCTGGGCTACTGGCAGCAGCTCGACAAGAGCCAGACCTGCTTCCGGGGCGAGTGGGTGGTGACCGGCGACCTGGTCCGGCGCGATGCGGACGGCTACTACACCTACGGCGGCCGGGCCGACGAGCTGCTCAAGGTCCAGGGCAAGTGGCTCTCGGCGGTGGAGGTCGAGGGCTGCCTCCTCCAGCACCCCGCGGTGGCGCAGGCGGCCGTAGTCGGCGTGACCGACGCCAACGGCCTGATGAAGCCTCATGCCTACGTGATCCCGCGGGAGCGGCGGGAGTCGCTCGCGGAGGAGCTCAAGAGCTTCGTGCGGGAGCGGCTGGACGCGTACAAGTGCCCCCGCGAGGTGATCTTCGTCGAGTCGCTGCCCACCACCCATCTGGGCAAGGTCGATCGCGGTCGCCTCAGGAGCGGCATCACGTCGTGAGCGACGTCGGCAGCCGGCTGCAGGGGCCCGTCGCGGTCGTCACCTTCGACAACCCGCCGGTGAATGGCCTCTCGCACGCGGTGCGTGTGGGCCTCGCGCGGGCACTGGAGCGCGCGATCGCGGATGAGGGGGTCTCGGCCGTCGTTCTGACCGGCGGAGGCCGGCATTTCTCCGCCGGCGCCGACATCCGGGAGTTCGGAACTCCGGCCGCGACCGCCGAGCCGACGCTGCGGCGGCTGATCGAGCTGGTGGAGGACGCCCCCACGCCGGTGATCGCCGCGATTCAGGGCAGCTGTCTCGGCGGCGGCCTCGAGATCGCGCTGGCCGCGCACTACCGGATCGCGGCGCGGGACGCGACGCTCGGGCTGCCAGAGGTGAAGCTGGGGCTGATCCCCGGAGCGGGCGGTACCCAGCGCCTCCCTCGTCTGCTGGCCCCCGCCCGGGCGCTCGAGCTCATTCTCGGCGGCGAGCCGGTGCGGGCCGGCGCCCTGGCCGAGATCGGCCTGCTCGACCGGGTGGTGTCCGGGGACCCGGTCGAAGAGGCAATCGCCTTCGCCGCGTCGGAATCGCTGCCTCCGCGGCGGACTCGTGACCGCTCGGTCGATGGTGCCGCGCTCGCTGCCGCCTGCGAGGCAGCTCGGGCTAGGCTGGCGACGGAGCGGCACCCCCTGCCGGCATCCCTCCGCGCGGTGGAGGCCGTCGCGTCGGCGGCGCTTCCATTCGACCAGGGTCTCGCGGCCGAGCGGCGAGCGTTCGTCGCGCTCATGCAGAGCCCGGAGTCGAAGGCGCTGCGACACGCGTTCCTGGCGGAGCGGGCGGCGGGGAAGGTGGCGGACCTCGCCGCGGATACGCCGGCGCGGCCGGTGGAGCAGGCGGCCGTGATCGGGGCGGGAACGATGGGTGCGGGCATCGCGGTCGCGCTCCTCGACGCCGGACTCCCGGTCTGGCTGCTGGAGACCGACGAGCCGGCGCTGACCCGGGGGCGCGGGCGCATCGCGGGGATCTACGAGGCCCAGGTCCAGAAGGGCCGTCTCACTCCCGCCGAGCGCGACCGACGGCTCGGGCAACTCCGCCCCACGCTGGAGTACGGCGCGCTGGCGGGCGCCGACATGGCGATCGAGGCGGTGTTCGAGTCGCTCCCGGTCAAGCGCGAGGTATTTGCCGCACTCGACCGGGTCATGAAGCCCGGCGCGATCCTCGCCACCAACACGTCGACGCTCGACGTGAACGCCATCGCGGAGCTCACCCGCCGCCCCGCCGACGTGCTCGGCCTCCACTTCTTCAGTCCGGCGAACGTCATGCGCCTGCTGGAGGTGGTGCGCGGGCGCGCGACGGCTCCGGAGGTCCTGGCGACGGCGCTCGCGCTCGCCCGGACGCTGCGCAAGGTCGCCGTGGTCTCGGGGGTGTGCGACGGGTTCATCGGCAACCGGATGCTCGACGCCTACGTCCGCCAGGCGTGGTGGCTGGTCGAGGAAGGCGCCATGCCGTGGCAGGTGGACCAGGCGATCGAGGCCTTCGGCTTCGCCATGGGGCCGTTCCGCGTGGGCGACCTGGTGGGCCACGACGTGAGTCAGGCGATCCGGGAGCGGCGCCGGGCGGAGCGGCCGGGGTACCGTTGCTCCACGCTGGCGGACGAGCTCTGCCGGCTGGGACGCCTGGGGCAGAAGGCCGGCGGCGGATGGTACGACTATCCGGACGGTCCGCGTCGGCCGGTACCGTCACCCGCCGCGGAGGCGCTGGTGATCCGGCAGCGCGCGGCGCTCGGCGTCGCACCCCGGGCAATCGAGGACCAGGAGATCGTCGAGCGGCTGGTCTATGCCCTGGTGAACGAGGGCGCCCGTCTGCTGGAGGAGGGGATCGCGGCACGGCCGGGGGATATCGACGTCGTCTATATCACGGGCTATGGCTTTCCGCGCTGGCGGGGCGGGCCGATGTACCACGCGGAGCAGGCAGGGCTGGATCGGGTGGTCGCCCGAATGCGGGAGTTCGCCGGCGGCACTCGCGGGGATCCGGAATTCTGGCAGCCGGCACGGCTCCTCGAGGGCGCTCGTTGGTAAGGAACTTTCACACCTGTTTCCGCTTGCCTTTACATCCGCCGCTCCAGCTTGGAGGCGGGCCTAAGGAGGGTGAACCGTGGAATATCCAGCGCCAATGTCACGAGACGCGATGAGCTCAGCCGAGCAGCGGCTGCTGCAGCGCGTGGCGGAGTGCGATGTGACCTTCCGCAGGTCCGACATCCACAGCGCGGCGGAGTGCGAGCGGTGCGATGCGGAGGTGGGCGAGCTGCAGAAGCTGGAGGGGAAGGGATGGGTGACGCTCCGCTGGAATCACATGTGCCATCACGGTGAGGTCTACGCGGCCAGCCCGCTCATCAGCGATGCCGGGAGGGAAGTCCTGGCCGGGTACGCCGTCGGCACGATGTGAAGATCGGCTGACTCCTCGGGGTCCGCCCTTCGTCGGTCCTGCAGATCGGGTATCGCACTCGGAGCAGGCCCTTTCCCGGAACGCTTCCCATGGTGCGCATCGGGGGATCCGCGCAGCTCCCGATACCGTCCGACGGCGCGGCGCCCGGTCGAGGAGGTGACCGAAGGAGGAGCGTCATGAGGAACGTACTTCTCTTGCTCTTGGCGGGCTTCGCGCTACCCGCCGCCGCCCAGCAACGGCCTCTGGGCGTGACCGACTCGGCCATCGCCTGGGGCAAGGAACTGTTCCACGGGTCCGCCAACTGCGCGGCCTGCCACGGTGAGGGTGGCCGGGGCACGGAGTATGGTCCCAACATCACCGGTGCACTCTGGCTTCATGGGCCCGGCACCTATGAGTCCTTGATAGAGCAGGTCAAACACGGCGTGCCGGCGTCCCGCTCGGCCACCGGACAGGCGATGCCGATGCGGGGTTGGGCCCCGATGAACGATGACGACGTAAGGGCGGTCGCCGCCTATGTCTGGTCGATCAGCCATCCTCCGCAGCCGCCGTCTCCCTCCCGCCCCGGTGTCCCGGGTGGCTGACCGGGGGCTGCGGGTCGATTTCTGGAGACGCCGCAGGACGGTCGTGCTGGCCGTTCTGGTCGGCGGCGTCGCGCTGCTGCTGTTGGCCCCCTCGGTACATGCACGCCTGTTGGAAGCCATCGAAGCGGCGGGAGAGCTGATGCGGCGCCAACCAGCCGCGGGGATGGTCGCGTTCGTCCTGTTGGCGGCGCTGTCGGCGATGCTCGCATTCCTGTCCAGCACCGTGCTGATCCCGGTGGCGGTGGTTGTGTGGGGGGCGCCGCTCTGCGCGCTCCTGCTCTGGATCGGATGGTTCCTGGGCGGCGTCGCGAGCTATACGGTGGGACGGTACCTGGGGCGCCCGATCGTGGAGCGGCTGGTCCGCCCTGCGACGATCGCCCAGTACGAGACCTGGGCTCGCTCGGGCGTCGCTCTGGTTCCCATCCTTCTGATGCAGCTGGCCCTGCCCTCGGACGCGGCAGGCTACATCTTCGGCATCGTCCGTTGCCGGCTCGCGATCTTCCTTGCGGCGCTTGCGCTGGTCGAGGTGCCCTATGCTCTCGGCGCCGTGTACCTCGGTGTGAGCTTCCTCGAGCGCAACCTGCCCGCGCTGCTGTCGCTTGGGCTGGCCGGGATCGCGCTCAGCGTCTGGGCGCTCAGCCGCCTCCACCGGCGTATGGCGGCCGGCCGGGATGAAGAAACCGTCACCGACCGGGTCACCGTCTGAGGCTCGCCCGCGCTGCGACAACTCCAACGTCTGAGGGAGTAGAGTCCGCAAATATCACCGAGCCTCAGACGATTCAACGCTCGCCCCGATCTCACGAAGGGGACCGCTCTCGAGGCGGCGGCTCAGCTCCCATTCCCGCCAGAGCGCGTACACAGCCGGGATGACGATCAGGGTCAGCATCGCGCCGCTCACCATCCCACCGACCATCGGTGCTGCGATCCGCTTCATGACGCTCGCCCCGGTGCCTGCACTCCAGAGAATCGGAAGCAAGCCGGCGATGATGGCAACGACCGTCATCATCTTGGGTCTGACCCGCACCACCGCGCCTTCCTCCACCGCCTCGTCAATCTCGGCCATCAGGCGCTCGGCTGTCATACGATCCCTCCACTTCGAGCGGGGCCGGAGCGCGATCGTGGTCTCGATCATGTCGAGTTCCGCCGGATCGGTGGCGGTCTCCGCCCGTCCTGCCGTCCCCCACACGGTCTCCACCTCCGGAAAGGCGGCCAGGATCTCGTCCGGGATCCGCAGCACCTCACGGATGCGTGCCACGCTCGGACCGGGCACCGTGGTCGGCATGAACAAGATCGTGCCCTCGTCCAGCGGCGGCATGAACCCGCTCCCCAGGCGGCTCCGGGGAATCCAGGTGAGGCCGGGCCGAGCTGGCCCTATTGGTTGGCAATGAATCTGACGCCCTGCTCCGTCAGCTGTCGGACCGCCCTCGGGCCGAGCCGCGCCGGGTGGAAGACCGCGGCGGCCACGGCCTCGCGGGCCGGAGGCTCGAACCCCTCGTGGGTGCTCTCGAGCACCTGGATCGAGGCGAGCTCGACGTGCCCGGTCGTGTCCACCACGAACTGCAGCACGACCCGGCCCGACAGCCCGATCTCCTGGAGCACGGGCGGGTAGCGGGGGGCCGGCTCCGCTATCAGCACCGCCGGCGCGAAGCCCGCCTCCGTGGTGGCGACGGTATAGATCGCGTCGGCGGAGGGCCCCACCTTGGCGGTGCCGCCGACCACGCCCCGGGCTACGCCGCCCTCGACGCCCCGCCCGGTGAAGTCGCGCGGGTCGAGCGCCTTCGCCGCCAGGTCGATAGGGGGAATCGTGGTCGGGATGTCCCTTGGCGGCACGACGGTCTGGAAGCCTTTGGGCGGCGCGGGCACCGGGACGACCGAGCGCACCTCTTGCCGGGCCGCCGGAGGAGTCTCGGGTTGGGTCACCGGTGGCGTCAGGCGACGGAGGAAGACCAGCGTGGTGTCCGCGACGGGGGTCTTGCGAGCGTCGAGCGAGCCGCGGGTCGTTTCGACTACGGCCCCCAACACCAGGGTATGAATGAGCAGCGATCCCAGCGCCCACCGGGGCGTACGCCGGCGGGGCGGACGGGAAACGGGGAGCACGTCGAACATGAGCACCTCCCGGCGACTTCCGCCGTTTGTGCCTCCACCTTACTGCCCTCGACGTGAGACGGCGATGAGCGCGCGATGAAGCCGCGTTCATGTCAGTCACCAGTGATGCGCGCAGGCGTCCTGGGGCGCCGGGAACGCGTGAAGGGGGCCATGCCAGGCACGGCCGCCCCGCCCTGCTCAGACCCAAGGCTTGTCCAAGCGGTTGAACGGAAAGATCTTTGACGAAGCTCGGGGGCGTAGCTCAGTTGGTAGAGCAAGGGACTTTTAATCCCTAGGTCGTGGGTTCGAGTCCCACCGCCCTCACTTGGTTCAAGGCCATCCATCAAATCAACTTGACGTTTCACCGACTCAAGGCCCTGCTCTAAGCTCATTCGCGAAAGTGTGCACTTTGTGTGCAGCCCGGCCTTCTAGGGTACCCACGGGGCCGGTGGGCAACTGGCAGTGCGGAGGGTCAGAGCTCAGTTTCTCATCCAGAGATACCCGTGACCACTCCCGCCGGTCTCCATGGGCGTCGCCACTGCACTCAACTTCCAGCCGACCAGCAGCGGCAAGTGCGCGATTACGGCAGACTTCGTGCTGACGGCGGACGAGGTGAACCCGGTTATTAAAGCGCTGCGGGACGGGGGAGTCGAAGTGACGGCGCTCCACAGCCACATGCTGGGCGAAGACCCACGACTGTTCTTTATGCACTTCCGGGCGAACGACGATGTGGCGACGCTCGCGGGGACGCTCCGCGCCGCGCTCGGGCACCTGAAGGTCCGGGCCCCCGGCGCATGAGCGAACCGGCGTCGCCTCGCGTCGAGGGAATCCCGTCATCCGCCGACAGCTGTCGCCGCCCCGGCGCCACCCGGCAGCGCGCTAATCCGCTAATGCATCCCTCCCTCCATGGGTCTATGGTGCGAAATGCCTATTGCTCTCGGCACGCCGAAACCGGTCTCCATGACCCTCAGGGTCCTGATGCTGGTGCTAACCATCGTGAGCGTGCCTAGCGTCGGGCTGGACGCCTTGCAG